>CANQUO010000012.1 GCA_947627085.1 uncultured Oscillospiraceae bacterium | reverse complement strand
ACGACCGTCATCATCTCCATTTTCCAGTCCGTGGGCCAGAAGGTAAAGCCCCTCATCCTCTCCATGCTCCGAAAGGGCGGGCTGGACGTGCCGTTTATGTTCCTCCTGAACGCCTGGCGCGGCGTTGACGCCATCGCCTGGGCCACCCCCATCGCCGACTGCGGCGCTATGCTCGTCGGCCTGATCCTGTTCATCCCCATGTGGAGGAAAATGGGAAAAGAATAACAAAGCGCCTCGCCCGCGAAACCCTCAGTCCCGCTTACGCTCGACGCTCCATTTTGAAAAGTCCTGATATGAATATAACTCACCCCTTGGAAACAGGGACGCTTCGGCTGACACCAAAATCGCCGGGGCGTTTTCTATTCCTCATGGGCAGAAATTATGTAAAAATTCGATTAACAACCTTAACGGACAGTAGATTTCTCCACATTTGGGTGGTATAATGTTAATTGTTGAGTGAGCGACTGTTCGACTAATCGGGAGTCGGGAGGCAATTTATTTATATGGATATATTGAAAATAAAAAAAGTAGACAAAGGTACAGCCTTAGCAGATATGCTAATATGCTTTGTTGAAAATTTCTCATGGGAAGAAGTAAAAGACCATATGTTGGGCGAACTTCGGGCGTGGACATTTACGGATTGGGAAACCCCATTTGTGGCAATCGTAAATGAACAGATTGTAGGAACAACCTACATCAGGAAGAAAGACTATTATCCGTTACCTGAAATATATCCTTGGGTATCAGGTGTTTTTGTATCGGAAGATTATCGTGGACATAGAATTAGCGAAAAACTAATTGCCTTTGCAAACGAGTATGCGAAGGCAAGTGGATTTGACAAAACATATATCCCATCAATACATATAGGTTTATACGAAAGGTATGGATATCGTTATCTCAGGGATATTGTCAATTATGGCGGCGGAACAGACCGGTTGTATGTCAAAGAAATATAATATAATAATATAAGGGGTCAACAAGTTTCCGTTTGTCGAGACGTTGCAAAACCCTTTAGGAAATAAAGGGCGCGCTTCTATACATAGCCTCCGGGCCTTGTATCGCGCACTCTGCAAAAATATCCCCCGTGTACTTGCCGAACAGAAAAATGCGCTTTGCGTCTTTACTTGTCGGGCAGGTCTGAAATGAAAATCAAAATTTGAAAAGGAGTATGTTGAAATGAAAAAAGCAATCGCTTTGATTTCCTTGATGGTTTTATTTCTGGGGTTAGCCGGTTGCAATGGAAAGACGGTTAATATCGATTTCCCATTTGAGGTCAGAGATGTTGAAAATATTGAAATGTATCACTATGCGGGAGCGCCTGTATCGGCGGAAAAGAAAGTAGTCACTGCGGAAAGCGATATAAGCGCCCTATATAAAATGTTCGAGGGTTTATCGTTAAAAGACAAAAAGGTTGGGGAAACCGTAGGGGCAGATGTGACCAGCTTTAGATTTAACCTTTCAGATGGGACAAACTACGAATTGATTTACGTCTGCGATGGGGTCAAGAGCGGCAATTTGAAATCGAAAGCAGGCAACTTTGAGTATTTCACAAGCGCGGATATTGGAGCGTATTGGGATGATCTGAATACGGAACTTAAAGCAATACATGTGAATGAAAGCGAGCTCCCACAGTGATATGATTCCAGTTTGTCGAGACGTTGCAAAACTCTTTTGACAGCCTTTATCCATACACCTCCACACATTTAAAGTACCGCCCCTCCCCCGGGATGTTCCGTGGTCCGGCCGCGATTCCCCTTAAGATCAGCTCCTCATTTATGGAGCCGAAAAGGATGTGGTACAGCTCGTTTGCGATCTCCGACCTGTCCACCCCATGCCTCGCCGCCGTGATGTCAAGGGTCCCCGCAAGCTCCTTAAGTGCCTTCGCCATATCATCGCCAAGGGTCTCCTCCATGATCGCCTCAAGCTCCTCCGCGGCCTTAAGGTCCCCGGGCATGTAGACCGGGACGCGGAGCTCTCCGCCTCGCGCATAGCCGAAGCGCTCAAAAAGCCGTGCCGCGCCCTCGTCGCACCGGCCTGTCCGTATAAGGGAAAGCATCTCCCGCAAAAGCGCGTCCTTATTCATAAACCCGCCCTCCCGGAGCGCTGTTTCCACGTCCGCAAGCTCCCCGGGCACGCTCCTTTTCTCCATCATTCTGAAAAAGCGGTAAAAATCAAGACGGCTCCCGTTGGCGTCCCCGAAGGACTGCAGGGAGCATTCTTCGTTCCTAAGGCTGTTGCAGGAGCACAGCAACACCTGGGAGAGCCCCTCCAGCTCACCGCATTTTTCGTATATCACGTTCAGATAGTCAAGCCCGCTCGGATGCCGCCGCGAGGTGGCCAGCGCCCCCTTATCGCGCAGATAATCGAAAAAGAGCCCGTCAAATACATCGCAACAGAGCAGGTGATACAGATTGATCTCCACCGGGAACCCGTTTTTTACCTTTTCACAGCACCGGCGGATACGCGGTATGTCCAGCATATCCGCAAGGCGCGCGGCCTTAGACGCGGTCTCCCGGCGCAGTGCGGCGGCGTCCTCTCTGAGGAACACCGGGCAGTCAAAAGTAAGAGTTGCGCCCTCCCGCCGCAAAACGCCACCTTCGACCATCCTGCCAATGAGCTCCGGCCCGAACTTCCCGGCGCAGGCCGCGTGGCCGCAGGCATACGCCGGCTGTCCGGCGATGAGCGAGAGTACGGCGTCCGTCTCCGCCCCCAGAAAATTTCGCGGGTTTCCGGGATTTTCCGCCTCCCTCTCCGCGTCAAAGCCCGCAAAAAGGTAGTACTCAAATTCCCTCATGGATCGCCTCGCCGTAAAACAGGGCCAAAATCAGTATATAGCAAACGGTCTTGGGGAGCATCAGCATACCAAGGACAGGGACGATGCCCGCCGCAACGGCCACGGGGATATAGAAAAGGAAGGAGAGGGTGACAAGAAGCCACACGAACCTGAACCGCCGGTTTTTGCTCCGGGTCATGAAGTAGAGCGCCACGATGACGATCCCAAGCAGTACAAAGGGCACGTTGCGTATGATTCCCCACGTAACTCCGCTGTCATTTTCAAGCCACCTGTTCTGCGGGAAAAGGCAGAGCGCTACGCGTACCGCCGCCAGCGCCCAGACCGTGGCGGAGAGGGCCTTTTTCTCCGGATTATCGAACGCGCCCAGCCATATGTAGTACATGAGCACATAGAAAACGGTCATGGTGACCGAGGTCACGAGCTTTCCGACGCCCAGGGCCGCTGTAAAATCCGCGTCCACAAAGTAGTTGAGGACTCTGGGCACAAGGTGAAAGGCGTCACCAAGCCCCAGCGTCAGCGCCGCCGCGCCCATGAGCCTTCCCGTCCGTCCCTTCGCACGCCGAAGGATCATAATGCCACAGATGACAGCGAACAGCAGATAGAGAATGTCAAATGTCGACTCGCCGTATTTCATAACGCACCTCCGCGAGAAAAATCAAAGTACTGGCCGTTTTTCTCCCAACACAGCCGGGGAGAAAAACGGCTGTTATTGACACGCCAGCGTGTCCTGATAGAACTGGTCCATCTCCTCCCGGGTGGGGAACACGGCGATATACATCTGGTTGCCCATGGCCCCGGCCAGGACCTGGGGGATGGTGCCCATGAGCTTCATGCGGGTGCCGTACCGGCGCATGATGTCCTCGTGGCTCATGACGAACTTTTTCCCGTCCCGGCGGCCCAGATACGCGCAGAAATACCGGTCCTTCTCCGGGATGCTCGTCTTGTCAAAGGCCACCATGTCCGCCCAGACCTTGTAGACGTTGGTGCCGTGGGCGTAGTCGATCATGTCCGGGGTGTAGCCGCCGCTGGGGCGCATGTTGACCTCCAGGCCCACCAGGTCCCCCTTCTTCCCAAGGCCCTCCTGGTCCTGAGTGAGGCGGAAAAACTCAAAGTGGATGAAGCGGCTTTTGACGCCGAAGGCCCTGGCGGTGGCCCGTCCGGCGGCCCGGGTGTCCTCCGGAAGGTCCCGGAGGATGTAGTAGATGGAGTTGTCCGCGTCATTGACGATGTCCATGATGGACATGGGCGTCACGTTCCCCGTCTCAAACATCGGCTCGCCGTGGGAGTCGTATATGGCATCGTAGGAGTTGACCTCCGCGTGGACGTACTCCTCCATGATATAGCTCACCTTTGGATCGCGCTTATCCAGGAATTTGACAAGCTCCTCCCTGGACTTAAGCTCATGGGTGTCGGAGGCCCCCACGCCGTTGTCGGGCTTGGCCACGATGGGATAGCCCACCTCCCGGGAGAACCCGAGGCAGCCCGCCAGATCGTCCACCAGGTGGTAGCGGGCGGCGGGGATGCCCGCCTTGCGGTAGAACTCCTTCATCCGGGACTTCAGCTTGATGCGGGGCATGTCCTCCACCTGGAAGCCGGTGGTGATGTGGAAGGCGGTGCGGAGCTTGGCGTCCCGCTCCAGCCAGTACTCGTTGTTGGACTCCAGCCAGTCGATGGGGCCGTGCTTGAAGATGAGGAAGGCCACGGCCCGGTACACGGAGTCGTAGTTTTCCAGATTGTCCACCTTGTAATACTCGGTCAGGTTCTCCCGGAGCCCTTGGCTCAGGCGCTCGTAGCGCTCGTCGCCGATGCCCAGCACGTTCATGCCGTTGGCGCGCAGCTCCCGGCAGAAGAGCCAGTAGTTGGAGGGGAAGTTTGGAGAGATAAAGATGACATTTTTCATGGCGGCAGCCGCCTCCTTCGATATATGTATTATACCCCGTAGAGCAGTGTATTCATGAAGAACGGAATCTGACGTTCCCAGCTTGCCTCGCAGTGCTCGCCGCCGGGGACGATGCGCGCGGTGACGAACGCGCCGCGCTCCATGAGAACGGACGCCACATGCCCGAACCGCCTTGCCATTTTCATGCCGGGAAGATGCCCCATCTCCCGGGAGCCGTAGTCCATATAGACCAGGGTGCCGGGCCTTACCGGCGCGGTTCCGAGCAGCTCGTCCAGCTTATCGGCGGCCACCATGACGGAGGGCGACAGCGCCGCCGCCCCGGAAAAGACGCCATTGTACGCCGTGACTCCGTATAGGCTCATAAGCCCGCCCATGGAGCTTCCCGCCAGGAAGGTGTGCTCCCGGTCCGGCAGGGTGGGGTAGTGGCTGTCGATGTATGGCTTGAAGGTGTGGACGAACCACTCCATGGTCTCCCGCCCCAATCCCGGCAGAGGGCCGAACTCCGGGGCGCGGAAATCAAAGGGGGAGTACTCCGAAAGCCGCTCGCCGTTTGCCCCGTGGTTGCACTCCACGGCGGCCACGATGAGGGGCGTCCCGGTCGCGTCAAGATATTCCTTCATCCCCCAGCTCTTGCCGTAGGTGGCGTCCGCGTCAAAAAAGACGTTGTGGCCGTCGAACATGTAGAGCACCGGGAACCTGGCGTTTGCGTCTATCTCCGCCCTCGCGGGGAGGTAGACATACGCGTTTCGCGCACCGCCCCCCAAGCGCCCCTCCATGGTGACCTCCCATTTTATGACCAATCGGATCACTCCTTTATAATTTGTATGTCAATAAGCAAACATAATATAGATTATTTCTTTATTATGTCAACTACTTCCCCGATATACACGGTGTGCGGGGACTCGGTGCGGTAGTGGACCATGGCCTCGGGAGGGATGGATGAAATATCCAGGTCCTGGCAGTAGAGCTTCCGGCACAGCAGGGTGGTGTGGGCCTGGGCGTAGGTCACGGCGCTTTGAAGTGGCGTTGGGGTGAGGCCGGAGGCGGCGGCCTTGTCCATGTCCCGGCCGGACTTTGAGCCCATGAGCACAAGGGCGGGGCGGTATTTTTCCTCGAAGAAGCTCAGGGTGAAATATTCGCTCTCCTCCATAAAATCATGGGTGTACCGCACGGGCTTTACATAGACCGTGGCGATTGGCTTGCCCCACAGCGTGCCCAGGGACCCCCAGCTTATGGTCATGGAGTTGAAGCGCTCCATGTCCCCGGCGGTGAGAAGCGACCAGTCCCGGTCAAAAAGGGTGAAGGGGTTTATATTAAATTCCATTGGTTGACCTCCCGTGAGTTTTTTACAATTATATCATTTCCGCAAAGCGGGAATGATATATTAGCCATGTTTTTCGGTTCCCGGCGCAAGCCGGGGAGAAAAACGGCGAGGAATCAAATATAATATCCGCGTATGCGGATATTATATCATTTCCGCAAAGCAGGAATGATATATTAGCCATGTTTTTCGGTTCCCGGCGCAAGCCGGGGAGAAAAACGGCGTCAAAATCAAATATAACAGCCGTTCTTGCGGCTATTATAGCACCTTTTTAACGGGCTGAAAAGAGCGGGAATTTACAAAATGGTATTGAATTTATGTTCCGAGGCGGTTATAATAAGTAGGAAATTCGATCAGGAGGTCATTTTTATGACATTTACAAAAGATACCATCGTAGCCGAGGTAATGATGAAGGCCCCCCAGGCACAGCCCTTCTTCCAGAACATCGGTATGCACTGCTTAGGTTGCGCCCTTGCCACCGGCGAGTCCATTGAGCAGGCCTGCAACGCCCACGGCGTGGACCCGGACGAGTTTTTGGACGAGCTCAACGATTTTCTCACAAGCGAGGCGTAAGAAAACACGGAGGCGGACTTGAGTCCGCCTAGGTTGTCGGCAAGGCCGTTGGCCTTTGTCGACAAGGGAGAACGTGCGGAAGATTTTGCGTGAATTTTGCGAAATTCACGCGAAATCTTCCTGCTGTCGCCCTGCGCGCGCCCCTGCGGGGCACACTTGTGCGACAAAAGGTATTTTTTCCGACGTACATGCCGCCGGAAAAAATATTGAATTTGAGTTTTTGACAATCTGAGGCGGACTTAAGTCCGCCTTCGCTTTTACGGAGTGAAGTATGATTAAGCTGTCACCGAGGCTCCGCACTGTGGCGGAGCTTGCCGGAGCGGGCGGGAGCGTCATCGACGTGGGCACGGACCACGGCTATGTGCCGGTGTATTTTGCAAAGCTCGGGCTTTTCTCCCGTATCGCCGCCTCGGACATAGGAGCGTTGCCACTACAAAGCGCAAAAAACTCCGCCCGGGAGCATGGGGTGGAGGATAAAATAGAATTTTACCTCTCCGACGGGCTTAAAAGCGTGGCCGGCCCATTCGACACTGTGGTCGTCGCCGGCATGGGCGGGGAGACGATGGTTGACATAATATCTGACTGCTCTTGGGTCAAGACATCAAGGCTAATATTACAGCCCCAGAGCAAGCTCCCGGGGCTCTCCGGCTGGCTCGACGAAAACGGCTTTACCTGCCGGCGGGCCAGATTAGTCGAGGACGGGGGAAAGCTCTACGCAGCTTTTTGCTCGGAGCGCGGGGAGGGCGGCTTCGACCTCATGGATACGCTCCTTAAGGGCCGGGACCCGCTTTTGGAAAAGTGCCTTGCGAGAGAGAAAAACCGGCTCCTGCGGGCCCTTGAGGGCATGGAAAAGGGCGGGAAGCGGGGGAGCGCGGAATATGATAAGCTTCGGCGGGAGCTTGAGGCGGTAAATATGGGAATAGCGGAGGTAGAAAAATGGCAAAAATAAGCGAGATATTTGAAAAGCTGAACGCGCTTGCGCCGGTGGAGGGCAAGCTGGGCTTTGACAACGTGGGGCTCCTGGTGGGCTCCTGGGAGGACGACATAAGCCGGGTGCTGGTGGCTCTCGACATAACCATGGACGTAATAGAGGAGGCGAAAAAGCTGGGGGCGGAGCTCATAGTCTCCCACCACCCCATGTTTTTTGAGCTCAAGAGCGTCACGGATTCGGATACCGCCGGGACTCGGGTGCTCTCGCTTGCCCGGGCGGGCATGTGCGCCATTTGTATGCACACGAACCTTGACAGGGCCCTTGGCGGGGTGAATGACGCCCTGGCGGAGGCCCTGGGCCTTGAGGACACCGAGACCTTCGGCGTTGACGCCGTGGGGCGGGTGGGGTATGTGCCGGAGCAGGGCCTTCGGGACTTCATGGCCCACGTGAAGGCCGCCCTCAACGCCGGCGGACTTCGGTTCGTGGACGCGGGCAGGCCGGTAAACCGCGTGGCCGTCCTGGGCGGGGCCGGGGGCGGTAATCTCACCGAGGCCTTTGAGGCCGGAGCCGACACCTACGTCACAGCCGACGTGAAGCACCACCAGTTCATCGACGCTAAGGAGCTTGGCGTAAATCTCGTCGACGCGGGCCACTTTTCCACGGAAAACGTGGTGGTCCCGCGGCTTGCGGAGCTTCTGGAAAATGAATTCCCGGGGCTTGAGGTGATGATATCACGGGTCCACGCCCAGCCGGAGAGATTTTTCCAAGACTATTGATTTATTCGTTTCATTACGCTATAATAGCAAAGGCCCCGGCCACCGGGGCCTAAAATTGCGCCGCATCCCAAGTACCCTCCGGACCGACAGAACCGGGGGCGAAGGGAGCGACAGCAGGAGGTAATGTAAAAATGAATAGCGAAAACTCTGTCAAGACGAGGAAACTGGTGCTCTTAGCCATCCTCGCGGCCATCATCGTGGTGCTCCAGGTTATCACCCAGTTCATCAAGCCCGGATTTTTCCCCATCACCCTGTCGCTGACGCCTATCATCGTCGGCGCGGCGCTGTGTGGGGCCGGCGCGGGCGCGTTCCTGGGCTTCGTGTTCAGCGTGATGGTGCTCCTGGACCCCGTTACCGGCGCGTTTCTGGCCGTCTCCGTACCCGGGACCGTGATCACCGTGATCGCCAAGGGCACGCTGGCGGGCCTCGTCTCCGGGCTCGTGTACAGGCTCGTTGAGAAGAAGAACGAGTACGTCGCGGCCATCAGCGCCGGTATAGTCAGTCCCCTGGTGAACACCGGCGTCTTTTTTATCGGGTGCCTCATCTTCTTCGCCGACTACTGCGTCGCGGTTGGCGAGAGTCTCGGCATGACCGGCAACGCCTTTTACATGATCGCCACGCTGTTTATTGGCGCAAACTTCTTTATTGAGCTGGCCGTCAACGTGGTGCTCTCCGGCGTGATCGTAATGCTGGTCAAGAACGGACGCAAGATTCTGAAGCTTGGGAAATGATCCTTGAGGGGGCGTAAAAAATGCTTCTGGCAGTCGACATCGGCAACACCCACATCTGCCTTGGCTGTATGCGGGGCCTTGAGATAGTCCGCATGGCGCGGCTCACCACCAATAAGCTTAAGACCGACTTTGAGTATGCGGCGGATATCCGGCATTTTCTGGAATTTTTCAGTTTGGACGGCGCCGAGCTCGACGGGGCCATCGTGTCCTCCGTCGTGCCGCCGGTGACAGGCTCGGTAGCCCGGGCGGTGGAGCTTGCCGCCGGGGTGAAGCCCCTTATACTGGGCAAGGGCGTCAGGACAGGCGTCAACATACTTATCGACGACCCGGCCCAGGCCGGAGCGGACCTCATTGCCGCGGCGGCGGGGGCGCTGAAGCTCTACGCCCCGCCCATCATCATAATCGACATGGGCACCGCCACCACCATCTCGGTCATCAATAAACAGGGCTCCTTCGTCGGCGGCACCATCGCCCCGGGCGTGGCCCTTGGCCTTTCGGCCCTGAGCTCCGGCACCAGCCAGCTGCCAAACATATCCCTGGAGGCGCCGGCGAAGGTCATCGGCACGAACACCGTGGACAGTATGCGCTCCGGCGCTGTTTTAGGCGCGGCGGCCATGCTGGACGGCATGATCGAACGGGTGGAGGAGGAGCTTGGCGAGCGCGCCTTCGTCGTTGCCACCGGCGGCATCGCCTCGTCCATCGCGCCCCTTTGCAGGAGGGACATCACGGTCAACGACGACCTCCTCCTTACCGGCCTTTCGGTGATATTCGAGAAAAACAAAAAGCGATGACAAAAACGCGCCGCGCCCCTTGACAGGGCGCGGCGCCGAATGCTATAATGAGGGCACAAGGGGAGACTGCCGGTAGACGGCGCTTCCTCCGCAGTTTTTGTTACAAGAAGTAACCGCTTGCTTAGGACGCGATGGCGGTTACTTCTTTTTTGGCTGATTTCTGTCGACTATGTACAGGACCAGCTTTATGATCGCGATGACGACAAGAACGAACTGAAAAAGATCGCTCAATGACAGCTCCACGCAACCACCTCCTTCCTCTCCGGAAGGAGGCAAGAAGCTTCCTCCGGATAATAGCGGAGGAACGCACCGCCTACCGTCCTGGCAGGCTCCCGGCCGCGCTCTTTTTCATGCCCTCGGGCGCGGTTGACATAATTATAAAACCTGAATCAAAATTTGTCAAGAATCATATTATTATCGGGAGAAAAAATATTACAAAATATTGCAATCTATTAAAAAACGCGGTATAATACTCAAGCGACACAGTTTAATAGCTTTCCGGTCGGGCATACTGTTGGTAAAAACGTATGCTTTGCGTTCTATTCCTGATCGGGGTTAGACTGTGTCGCGACAGAGGCAAACGCTGCGTTTTTCGGTGCGTGGCTTTGCCGCGCACTTTTTTGCTTTGGGAAGGTGATAAAATTGATACTTGAGCTTCGGGACATACACAAATCCTTCGGTGAAAAGCAGGTCCTCACGGGGGTGTCCTTCAAAGCCGAGAGCGGGAAGGCCTTTGGGCTTTTAGGCCGCAACGGGGCGGGCAAGACCACCACCATACGGATACTGATGGGCGTATTCCCCGCAAACTCCGGCGAGGTCCTTATCGACGGCGCGCCCATCGACTATAAGAAGGTGGGCCTGGGGTATCTACCGGAGGAGCGGGGGCTTTACCCGAAAAAGAAGATAATCGACCAGCTTATATATTTTGCCGAGCTCAAGGGCATGCGTGCCTCCGACGCTGTAAAGTCCGTGGACCGCTGGCTTGAGCGGCTAGACATGGACCAGTACCGGGATAAGCGGCTGGACACGCTCTCAAAAGGCAACCAGCAGAAGATACAGCTAATAACGGCCCTGGCCCACGACCCGGAGATAGTCATACTTGACGAGCCCTTCTCCGGCCTTGACCCGGTGAACGCCATGCTCTTGAAGGACGTGGTGAAGGAGGAGATACAAAGGGGCAAGATAGTCCTCTTCTCCTCCCACCAGATGAGCTACATAGAGGAATTTTGCGACTCCATCGCCATAATCAACAAGGGCGTTGTGGCCATCACCGGGGAGCTTCACGACATAAAGCGGGAATACCCCCGGGATACGCTCATCGTGCGCTCCCCGGACAGCCGGGCCATCACGGCAAACGTCAAGGGCGCGGGCATCGATGAAAATGGCGACGTCATCATAAGGCTGTCCTCGCCCGAGGAGAAGATGGGCGTTTTGCGTGAGCTTTCGGAAAAATACGACATCGACGAGGCGAAGGTCTTTGAGCCCAGCTTGAATGACATATTCGTCCAGTACGCCGGGGATTGAGGTGTGAAATGGGACAGTTTGGAAAGATATTGAAGTTTGAGCTCAGGGGCTACCTCACAAATAAGGTGTTCGTGGGCGTGACCATATTCCTCGTGGTGGTGCTGGCCCTTGTGCTCTTTTTCCCAAGGGCCATGGACATTATCGGCGGCGGTGACGGGGACGAGCCGGGGACGGTGGAGCCCGGGGACCGGGACGTGATGCTGGTCTCCGGCGGCGATGAGGATGTCCTGGCGGCCCTTGCGGAGGCGTTCCCTGAATACGAGGTCAAGCCCGCCGGCGGCGACGCCCAGGCGGCTGTCACCTCCGGCGAGGCGCAGTGCGCCATAGTCATGGACGGGCTCGGGAAATTCACATACTTTGTGGACAATCTCTCGATGTACGACACCAACGCCGAGAGGGCGGGGGAGGCCCTGACCGGGGTATACAGGCTCTCGGCTCTCAGGGACGCGGGGCTCACCGAGGCCGAGGCCGCGGCGATCATGAGCTCCCAAGTCAGCTTCGAGGTCCGCAGTCTGGGCGTGGACCAGGGGGAGAACTTTTTCTACACCTACATTATGATCTTTGCCCTCTACATGGTCATACTTCTCTACGGCCAGATGGTGGCCACCAACGTGGCAACGGAGAAGAGCTCTAGGGCTATGGAGCTTCTTGTCACCTCCGCCAGGCCCACCTCCATGATGTTTGGCAAGGTGGTGGCCAGCTGTATCGCGGGATTTGCCCAGATCGTGTGCATATTCGGCTCGGCCATAATTTTCTACAACATGAACAGGGCCTGGTGGGGGGATAATCCCATAATAGGGCTCATATTCGATATGCCCCCGGCGCTTTTGGCGTACATGCTCATCTTCTTCGTCCTGGGCTTTTTCATCTACGCCTTCATGTTCGGGGCCATCGGCTCCACCGCCTCGAAGCTTGAGGACATAAATACCTCCGTCATGCCCGTGACGCTCCTCTTTATCGCGGGCTTTATGGTGGTGGTGTTCGGCATGACCAGCGGGAGCGTGGACAATCCCCTTATGATCGCCTGTTCCTACATACCCTTCACCTCGCCCATGGCCATGTTCACACGCATCGCCATGAGCCATCCGGCGTTTTACGAGATCGCCATATCGATAGTTATCCTTGTGGCCTCCTGCCTCGGCATCGGCATTGTCGCGGCCAAGATATACAGGGTCGGCGTCCTGCTCTACGGCGGAAAGCCGAAGCTCCGCGATATCATCAAAGCGGCGAAACAGGCCTAACGCGAGCCCCGGCGCGAAAAGCGCCGGGGTGTTTTGTGTATCGCGAGGGGCCGCGAAATAATCTGTCCCCTGCTTGTCATATCGACATGCTTGCCCCCATAGAATCTGGTAGACCGCGGATTTAAAGTTACCGGATAGGGGGACTTGGATTGGAAAACAGCAATATCTATGAGGACATCGCCCTGCGCACGGGCGGCGATATATACATCGGCGTGGTGGGACCCGTGCGCACGGGGAAATCCACCTTCATCAAGCGCTTCATGGAGACCGAGGTCCTGCCGCGCATCGATAACGTCTACATGCGCGAGCGGGCGAAGGATGAGCTCCCGCAGTCGGGCTCGGGCCGGACCATAATGACGGCGGAGCCCAAGTTCGTGCCCGAGGAGGCCGTGGACATAAGCCTGGACGACAGGACCGGAGTCTCGGTGCGGCTGGTTGACTGCGTGGGCTACATGGTGGACGGGGCGCTGGGGGACATGGAGGATGGCGCGGAGCGCATGGTCACCACCCCCTGGTTCGACGAGGAGATACCCATGCGCCGTGCCGCCGAGGTGGGCACCAGGAAGGTCATAGCGGAGCACTCCACCATCGGCATCGTGGTCACCACCGACGGGTCCGTGACGGACCTCCCCCGGGAGGCCTACGTCCAGGCGGAGGCACGGGCGGTGGGGGAGCTCAAGGCCATCGGCAAGCCCTTTGTGCTCCTTCTAAACTGCGAGGACCCCGAAAGACCGGAGACCCGGGCGCTCAGGGATGAGCTTGCGGACAAATACGCCGTCACTTGTCTGGCCGTCAACTGCATGACCTTGGACAGCGGGTCCGTGCGGGATATCATACGGGCCGTGCTGGGCCAGTTCCCCATAGCCGAGATCGGCATCACCCTCCCGAGCTGGCTCATGGCCCTGGGGGAGGACGACGGCGTGAGGTGCGCGGTCTATGACGCCATACGGGCAGGCGCCCAGAAGGCGGAGCTGGTGCGCGATCTTGACGGCTTTGTGGCGGAGCTTTCCGAGTGCGACAAGGTGAGCGGCGCACAGCTCAGCGCGCTCGACATGGGCACCGGCAGGGCGAGGGTACAGCTCGACATGCCCAGGGCCCTCTTCTACGGGGCCGTGGGGGAGATGTCCGGCTTTGAGATCGGCGATGACGGGGACCTCATAGCCCTCCTGAAGGACCTCTCCCAGGTGAAGGTCCAGTACGACAAGGTGGCCGACGCCCTGCGGGACGTCCGCGAGCGGGGCTACGGGATAGTCATGCCGGATATGGATGAGCTGACGCTCCAGGAGCCGGAGATCGTCAAACGGGCCGGAAAATATTCCGTGCGTCTTAAGGCCAACGCCCCCAGCATCCACATGATCGCCGTGGACACCGTGACCGAGGTCTCCCCGGCGGTGGGAGGGGAGAGATCGTCGGAGGACGTGATAAATTTCCTCCTCCAGGAGTTCGAGGGCGACACGGGCAAGATCTGGGAATCCAACCTCTTCGGCAAATCCCTCCACGAGATAGCCGCCGAGGGCCTTCAGACCAAGATACGCAAAATGCCCCCCGAGGCCCAGACAAAGCTCAGAAATACAGTCACCCGCATAATAAACGACGGCGCCAACGGGCTTATATGTATCATACTGTGATAACCGGGCTCCTGAGCCGCGCGGCTCTTTATCGGTAGTCGTCCGAACGGACGATGGGGGTCTACTTTCCTCTCTTTTGTTGGGCACAAAAGGAGCGTAGGGGCCGATGCCCACATCGGCCCGACGCACCGATTTGACACACGACCGAAATCGACGCGTAATATGATGGCGCGTTACAACGGGCCGACGCGATATCGGACACGGGCCGATGTGGGCATCGGCCCCTACAGGGTGCGCGCTGGTGCGGTGGTTGTCGTTAGCCCCTCCCTCTGGGAGGGGTAGGGGGTGGGCCGAATCACCTTTCTTGGAAAAGGTTGCGCCTTGCGGCGCTTATTAAAATAGGGGAGGGATTGGAACCCTCCCCTACGACTATTATGGGGGATTTCCCGGTCACCCCGTAGGGGCGTGTTCTAAACCCGCCCGTTCCACCTATTATGGGAGATTTCCTGTCAACCCCGTAGGGTCCCGGACCCGCCCGCTTTCTTTACACAAGCTCCTCCCCGAAGAATACATGTCCCGCGATCTCGGCGACGACCTCACAGTGGCGGGAGGCCCAGCAGTGTTGGGCGGCGCGGCGGGAGGCGAAGTAGAGGGCGCCGTCCACGGTCTCCACGCCCTCCAGCGCCAGCTTCGCGGCGGCCACGTTGTCGGAGGAGGGGGAGTTATATATGGAGCCGGAGTAGGCCGGGGTGAACTGAACGCCGTAGCGCCGGTCGAAGATGACGTCCTTGACCGTGTCGGGGAAATCCTCATCGGCGGTCCTGTTTACGACCACGTTGCCCACGGCGATCTGTCCGGCGAAGGGCTGGTTTCCGGCCTCGGCGTGGATGATGCGGGACATCCAGTAAAGCGCCTCCCCGTCGTAAAAATCCTCCCCGGGCGTGATGGGCGCGCCGGAGGTGGTGACGGCCACCACCGGCCCCAGGTCCTCCGCCTCGGCCCCGAATGCCCAGAGAAGAAAGCTCAGCGGCACCATGCACCGGTCGGAGACGATGTCCACGCCGCCGGGGATATACCAGCACCGGCCGTTGGCCTCTATGTACTCCCGGTCAAAGGGCACCCGGAGGCTAAGCCCGGGGGCCGTGACATAGGCGCAGTTTTCCTCGCCGTCCCATTCGACCTGAGTGGCTCCGAGGGCCTCGCACGTGCTCCGCAGGGGGACCAGGTAGTCGCCGCTTTCAAGATACGTAAGGCCGCCGGCGTCCGCCAAAACTCCGTCCACCGTGACCGCCACGGCCGGAGCGTCCGTCAGATCCGCGCCGGCCCGAGCGTTGGGCAGCAGCCCCGTGGTGATCGCCGCCAGCACAAAAAGTGTTTTAAGCATAGATAACATCCTTTCCCGTTTCATCGCGCCGGCCCGGATAGGGCCGGACGTGTGGATATTCTACCCCGGAAAGGATGAAAATTTTGGCGAAATCAAATTAACATAATATAAAATATGTAAACCAATGCCCAGCCCTACATCTTACGGGTCAGATCGCGTCGAAGCCTGAGGATTATGCGCTTTTCAAGCCTCGATATGTAGGACTGTGAGATGCCCAGTCTGTCGGCCACCTCCTTTTGAGTGAGCTCCCGGGCGCCGCCCAGGCCGAAGCGCAGTGAAATGATGGTCTTTTCCCGGTCGTTGAGCTTTGAGAGGGCCTCCCGCAAAAGCTCCATGTCCACGTCGTCCTCCAGCGAGCGCATGACCGTGTCGTCGTCGGTACCCAGGATATCGGAGAGGAGCAGTTCGTTGCCGTCCCAGTCGGTATTTAAGGGCTCGGAGAGGGAGACCTCGTTTTTGCGCTGGCTGACCTTCCGCAAATACATGAGTATCTCGTTTTCGATGCACCGGCTGGCGTAGGTGGCAAGCTTTATATTTTTGGCCTGATTGAAGGTGCCGATGGCCTTTATGAGACCAATGGTGCCGATGCTTATAAGGTCCTCTAAATTTATCCCCGTGTTTTCAAATCTCCGGGCGATATATACCACCAGCCGCAGGTTGTGCTCTATCAATGTCCTGCGGGCGCTCTCGGAGCCCTCGGCGTACTCGGCCAGCATCACCTGCTCCTCGTCCCTTGTTAGCGGCGGGGGCAGGGTGTCGCTCCCGCCCACGTAATATACGCCCTCCGGCGGGAAGAAGAAGGCTTTGATACGCCCTAAAAGGACCCTCAAACGAAGAAGAATAATTTTCATATGAACCTCCTTTAAGCGCCCACAACGGCGCTGTAACCCAAGCCCTCGCCGACATCGTCCGGCGACAGGGCCACAAAAGAAGACAGCTCCCTTGTCCCAAGCCTCAGTCCATCGGGCCGGAAGGCCAGGAGCATACCGGTTTTCACGCCCACCGCCCGGTAGGGGACCAGCAGAAAGGAGTAGACACCGGCGTTATAAAGCTCCTCCAGCGCCCGGTACGGGTCGGACTCCCGGCGCAAAATTTCCGCGGTGGGGCCGTCAAAAAGCGGCAATGCCGCCTCAAGGGAGCACACCGCCACGGGAAGGCCGCTTACGGGCTCGTGAAGGCCGTTGCCCGTATCCAAAAGGGCCTGTATGGCGGCCTTTTTACCCCGGTAGGTCACCGTGAGGGTGCGAATATCCCCCCGCGTCCGGTGGCGGGCCACGGCCTTGAATACGGCGGCGAAGAGCACATAAAAAACCCCGAAGGCCAAAAGCAGCGCGCCCAGGCTCACCCGCCCGATGGCCGCCGCGCCCGGGCTCTCGCCCCGGACTATGGCGGAGGCCATAACGGCCCCGGCGAAGGCTGCGGAGATGCCGAAGAACAGTAGGAATACCCGCAGGAGCCTCTGGGACGCGCCGAATACCACTGTGACCATTAAAAGCCCCACCGTTATCTTGAAGGCCCAGGACACCCAGAACCCCGCCCCGGACAGGGTGGCGAGAAGCGCGTACAGCGCCCCCAGCGTAGCCGCCGCCAGCACCCGAAGCCTCCGGGCGGCGATGCCGGAAAGGCGCGCGGTGACTATCAGAAGTATGTAGTCGATGATAAGATTTTCAAAAAAGAGCTCATCGGCGTAGATAACATACAAACTATCACCCCCGAATATTCCGATTATAAGACGGACAGGCTGAAAAATCGGACGAAAAAAGCCCCCGGAGCTCCCGGAGGCGAAAAATTCAAAAAAATTCAATATTTAATACTATGAATATTGCGCGTAATGTGATATAATTAGTACGACATAATAAGAGGGGAGGACCCGGATATGATAATTTTCTGGCTCGTGGCTATCGTGGCCCTTATCGCTGTGGAGGCCGGTACAGTGGGGCTTGTGTCGATCTGGTTCGCCATTGGTGCCGCCGCCGCCCTGATCGCCGCGGCGTTCCACCTTGCGCTGTGGCTCCAGATAGTGATCTTCCTTGGCGTCAGCGCCGTGGTGCTGGCCGCTCTGAGGCCCGTTGCCCGCAAATATCTTAACGTGCGCCAAAAGCCCACCAACGCCGACAGGGTGATCGGCGTCATATGCCCCGTGACGGAGGCCATCGACAACATAGCGGGAACAGGCGTTGTGTCCGTGGACGGCAAGGAGTGGACCGCCCGGAGCCTTACAGGTGTGAACATACCGGCGGGGGAGTACGTGCGGGTGACCTCCATCCAGGGCGTGAAGCTCATAGTTGAGGAGGCCGCCGTGCCGGCCTGACGGCTTTCTCCGTCAGGGTGAGGACTATTGGATATTGCGCCGTTTTTTAAACGGCTAAATTAAAAAGGAGGAATTAAAATGGGACCCTTGATCGTATCCGTAATCGTCATTGCCCTTCTGGCGATACTTGTGATCGCCAGGAACATCAGAGTGGTACAGCAGGCCAAGGCCTACGTCATTGAGCGCCTGGGCGCGTACAGCACCACCTGGGGAGTGGGACTCCATTTCAAGATACCCTTTATCGAGAGGGTGGCCCGTGTGGTCTCGCTTAAGGAGCAGGTGGCAGATTTCCCGCCCCAGCCCGTTATCACAAAGGATAACGTGACCATGCAGATAGACACGGTGGTGTATTTTGAGATCACCGACCCCAAGCTCTACACCTACGGCATCGAAAACCCCATGACCGCCATTGAAAATCTCTCCGCCACCACCCTTCGTAACATCATAGGCGATCTGGAGCTCGACCAGTGCCTGACATCCCGCGACATCATAAACTCCAAGATGCGCTCCATCCTGGATGTGGCAACGGACCCCTGGGGCATAAAGGTCAACCGTGTGGAGCTTAAGAACATACTGCCTCCCAAGGAGATACAGAACGCCATGGAGAAGCAGATGAAGGCGGAGCGCGAGCGCCGCGAGGCCATACTGAAGGCCGAGGGCGAAAAGCGGGCCGCCATCCTCTCCGCCGAAGGCGAGAAGGAGTCCGCCATACTCCGGGCCGACGCCAAGAAGCAGGCCGCCATACTTGAGGCCGAGGGCCGCGCCGAGGCTATTTTGAAGGTCCAGCAGGCCACCGCCGAGGGCTTGAAGCTCTTAAACGAGTCAAACCCCAGCGACGCCGTTTTGAAGATTCGAGCAATGGAGGCCTTCGCCGCCGCCGCCAACGGCCAGGCCACGAAGATCATCATCCCCTCCGAGATTCAGGGCCTCGCCGGCCTCGCCGAGGGCATAGTCGAGAGCGTGAGAAAGTAATACTATTCTCCAATAAAAGCAGACATTTTTCAAATGTCTACTTTTTAAAGAAGATTAGTATAAATTCCCAAAATTTAAACCCACTCCGATTTTGACCCGCGCCCCGTCAAGAGGACAGAGAAAAGATTAAAATAAAGTTTACAGATCAGACAGCGCCTACGGTGCCGTCACGGCCGCAGATTCCGGTTGCCTCTTTGCAGGCATCCGGAATTTGCGGTTTTTTATGCCGCCATAGCCAGTACGTGTTTCTCCATAGGCGTCAGTACACCGAGGTTGCGCTGGACCCGTCTGCTGTTATAGTAGCGAATATAACCCTCGATCGCTTGAACGAGAGACTGCTTGCTGTTGAACCGCTTC
>CANQUO010000011.1 GCA_947627085.1 uncultured Oscillospiraceae bacterium | reverse complement strand
GGACCTGGCGGGATTGCCTGTGCGCAGCGCCGAGAGGGCGGGCCTGACACCGCTTGTTTTCGCGGGAGGGACAAGCTGTATAAACCCGGAGCCCATGGCGGATTTCGTGGACCTCTTCGTCCTGGGCGAGGGGGAGGAGCTGGACATGGAGGTCCTGGCGCTCCTGCGCCGGGCAAAGCGCGAAAATTGGGACAAGAAGCGGTTTTTGCGGGCGGCGGCGGACATACCGGGGGTGTATGTGCCCTCCCTCTATGAGCCGGAATACAATGAGGACGGGACGCTCCGGTGCGTTGAATGTCTCGACGGCGCGCCGGAGAGGGTGACCAAGCGGATAATCGAGGACCTGGACAGCGCCTACTTCCCCACGAAGGCCATCGTCCCCTCCACCGAGATAGTCCACGACCGGGTGGTGCTGGAGCTCTTTCGCGGGTGCGTGCGCGGGTGCAGGTTCTGTCAGGCGGGCTTTGCCTACCGGCCCGTGAGGCGCCACAGCACGGAATATCTGCTTGATAAAGCAAAGCGGGCGCTGGAGAGCTCAGGCTATGAGGAGATAACACTGTCAAGTCTCTCCACCAGCGACTTCAAGGGCCTTCCGGAGCTCACGGACGGACTTTTGGATTGGTGCGAGCCGAGGAAGATAAGCCTCTCCCTGCCCTCCCTCCGGGCGGACAACTTCTCAATGGCACTCATGGAGCGGGTGCAGAAGGTGCGAAAATCGGGCCTCACCTTCGCCCCGGAGGCCGGGAGCCAGAGGCTCCGGGACGTGATAAACAAGAACGTGACGGAGGAGGCCCTTTTAAATTCCTGCCGCATAGCCTTCGAGGGCGGCTGGAACACGTTGAAGCTGTATTTCATGCTGGGCCTGCCCACGGAGACCGACGAGGACGTGGTCTCGATCGCGCGGCTTGCCGAGAAGGTCCTCCACACCTGGCGGGAGCACGCCGCGAACAAGTCCCGGGGGGTGAAGATAACCGTCAGCACCTCCATGTTCGTGCCCAAGCCCCACACGCCCTTTGAGTGGGAGGCACAGGTGGGGGTGGAGGAGTATTTAAGGCGTGTGCGCCTATTAAAGGACAGCATAAACTCCCGGTCCATCGTCTACAACTGGCACGAGCCCCACGTAAGCCTCATCGAGGCGGCCCTCTCACGGGGCGACAGGCGGATGGGAGCGGTGATCGAGGAGGTCTGGAAAAACGGCGGGAGGCTTGATTCCTGGACGGACTACTTTGACTTCGACCGGTGGATGGCGGCCTTTGAGGCGTGCGGCTTAAGGGCGGACTTTTACGCCAACAGGGTGAGGGGGGACGATGAGCTCTTCCCCTGGGATGTGATAAGCGTGGGTGTCACGAAAAGCTACCTCGCCCGGGAGCGGGCGGCGGCGTACAGGGGAGAGATAACCCCGGACTGCAGGGTAAAGTGCATGGGCTGCGGCGCTAGCTGCCTTCTTGAGAGGAGGAAATGCGATGAGTAGGATACTCTTCAAAAAGGAGGGCCGGGCGAAGTTCATCTCCCACCTTGACCTTATGCGCACCATGCAGAGGGCTTTCATAAGGGCGGGACTGCCCATAAAGCACACCGAGGGCTTCAATCCCCACCCCTACATGGTATTCGCCATGCCGCTTTCCGTGGGGACGGAGAGCGTGTGCGAGCTCATGGACTTCAAGCTCGTCACCGACGTGCCGCTGGGGGACGTGCCGGGGCTTTTGAACCGGGCGCTCCCGGAGGGGATAGAGGTAACGCGGGCTTACGAGGAAACATATAAATTTAAAGATATCAAATGGCTTGACATTGAGGCCGATTTGTTTTACGATAATAAAGTTACAGATGAAGGGAGCCTTTTGGCCCTTTTGACAGGCGATAAGCTGGTCATGGAGAAGAAAACCAAGCGCTCCACGGCGACGGTGGACGTAAGGCCCCTCATCGCCGCCTGCGATGTGAAGCGCGCGGACGAGGGCGGGCTCACGCTCCGGGCGAGGCTGGCGGTGGGCGACCCGGCCCTTTCCCCGGCACAGCTTATCTCAGCCGTTGAGCAGAACGCCCCGTTTTTCGCGCCCGATTTTGCCCGCTTTCGGCGGCTTGAGCTATATGATAAGGATATCCACGTTTTCAGATAGAGAAATGGAGGCAGTAATATGAAATCATGTGTCCACAGAATAGGTGTCCTCACCTCCGGCGGCGACGCCCCGGGGATGAATTCCGCCATCCGGGCTGTGGCCCGCACGGCCCACAGCTACGGTGTGGAGTGCATCGGCGTGCGCCGGGGCTACCACGGGCTGATAACCGGCGATATGGAGCCGCTGACGCCGTTGGACGTCTCCGGCATCACCAGCCTTGGCGGGACCCTTTTGTATACGGCCAGAAGCGCCGAGTTCCGCACGCCCGAGGGTGTGCAGAGAGCCGCTGATATCTGCCGCTTCAGGGGCATCGACGGCCTTGTGTGCGTGGGCGGAGACGGCACCTTCCGGGGGGCGCTGGAGCTTTCAAAGTACGGCATCAGCGTGTGCGGAATACCCGCCACCATCGACAACGACATCGCCTGCACCAGCTACACCATCGGCTTTGACACCGCCTGCAACACGGCCATTGAGTGCATAGACAAGCTCAACGACACCATGAAATCCCACGAGCGCTGCTCGGTGGTGGAGGTCATGGGCAACAGGGCCGGGTATCTGGCCCTCTACGTGGGCCTTGCGGTGGGCGCCACGGCGGTGCTGGTGCCGGAGAAGCCCATCGACTATAAGCGGGACGTCATACTGCCCATCCGGGAGGGACAGCTCCACGGCCGCACCAACTACGCGGTGATCGTGGCCGAGGGCGCGGCCCACGCCACGGACGTGGCGGCAATAATCAACAAGGAGACCGGCATGGACACCCGCGCCACCATCATCGGCCACGTCCAGCGGGGCGGCCGGCCCACCGTCCGGGACAGGGTCCTGGCGGCGGATTTCGGCTACAACGCCGTCAAGGTCCTGGCCGAGGGCATGACCAACAAGGTCATATGCTACGACGGCATAAAGATGTTCCCCATGGACATAGTGGAGGCCCTTCAGATGAAGAAGGACCTGGGAGAGCACAACTATGACCTTATGGATACGCTCCGCTCCGGAATGTGAGACTTTTGGATAATAAAATCAAAAAAGTTCTTGCATTTTGATTTTCGGTGTGGTACAATATTCAAGCTTTTGCAGATAAAACTGCTCATCGGGGCGGTCCTATGCCGTGCAGCGCGGTACGAACGCCTATCAAGAGGGGAGGAGCACACAAATGAATTTAGTCGAGACGCTTAATCAGCAGTACATGAAGCCGGAGCTTCCCGAGATGAACGTGGGCGACACCGTCCGCGTCACCGTCCGCGTAAAGGAGGGCAACAGGGAGCGCAATCAGGCTTTTGAGGGTACTATCATCGCCAAGAAGCACGGCGGCATCAACGAGACCATCACCGTCCGCCGTATCTCCTACAACGTGGGTTGCGAGAAGGTCTTTCCCGTACATTCCCCCAGCATCGTGTCTGTGGAGACTGTACGCCGCGGCAAGGTCCGCAGGGCCAAGCTCTACTACCTGAGAGACCGGGTCGGCAAGAACGCCAAGGTCAAGGAGAGAATTTAACAGCAAATGAAAAAAGGGGGCTGTGTCCCCCTTTTTTCGATATAATGCTTATGGCTTAGGAAAGGTGGGGTGGATATGGCAAAGAAGGACGGCGTGAAGAGCAAAAAGGACAGTAAAATGGAGCTCTACGACTGGATACAGTGCGTGGTGATGGCTCTTGTTGTGGGCATACTCGTCTTTATGTTCTTTGTCAGGGTCGTGAATGTGAAGGGCAACTCCATGTATCCCACGCTCCATGATGAGGACAAGATACTGACCACCAACTTCTTATATACCCCGAAGGCCGGGGACGTGGTGGTGGTCCAGACGAACAGCTACGGCCCGGACCCGCTGGTCAAGCGCGTGATCGCCACCGAGGGGCAGACCGTGGATATCGATTTCGACCGGGGAATAGTCTACGTGGACGGGGTGGCTCTTGACGAGCCCTACATCGCCGCACCCACGATGGAGAGGGAGGATTTTTCCGGCCCCGTCACGGTGCCGGAGGGGTGCTTATTCCTTATGGGCGACAACCGCAACCGCTCCACCGACAGCCGCACGGAGTCCATCGGCATGGTGGACACAAGGTGCGTCATCGGCAGGGCCGTGATGATCGTCTACCCATCGAATATCGTTGACGACATGGGCACCCAATCCAAGCGCGACCTTTCCAGGATAGGGAGTATCGGCTGATGGCTGAGGAGATGAGCATACAGTGGTTCCCCGGGCACATGGCCAAGGCCAAAAGGATGGTGTCCGAGAATTTAAAGCTCGTTGACGCCGTGTGCGAGGTGGCGGACGCCAGAGTCCCGCGCTCCTCACGGAACCCGGATATCGACGAGCTTGCCGCCGGAAAGCCGAGGCTCCTCATACTGAACCGCACGGATCAGGCCGACCCCGACAGGACCCGTGAGTGGAGCCGCTATTTTCGCGACAGGGGCCTTAGGGTGCTGGAGACCGACTGCAAGTCCGGCAAGGGCGTGGGCGGCTTTACCGGCGCGGTCCGGGACATGCTTCGTGGCGAGCTTGACGCCTGGGCCAAAAAGGGCCAGACCGGCAGGAGCGTCCGGGTCATGGTATTGGGCATACCGAACGTGGGGAAGTCCTCCTTCATAAACCGGGTGGCGAAGCGCCGCGCCGCCGAGGCCTCCGACAGGCCCGGGGTCACCCGTGGCAAGCAGTGGATAAGCGCGGGGAACGGCGTGGAGCTCCTTGACACCCCGGGGCTTTTGTGGCCCAGGTTCGAGGACCGTATAGTCGGGGAGAATCTGGCATTCACCGGGGCCGTCAGGGACGAGATACTCGACAGCGAGACCCTTGGCGCGAGACTTATGGAGCGGCTACGGGACCTGTACCCGGAGAGACTCACTGAGCGCTATGGGATAGAGGCCCCGGCGGAAAGCACGGGCTTTGAGCTTTTGGAGCGGACCGCGAGGCGCCGGGGCTTTCTTGTCTCCGGCGGGGAGCTGGACACCGAGCGCATGTCCAAGGTGCTTTTGGACGAGTTTCGCGGCGGAAAGCTTGGCCGGGTGACGCTGGACCCGGTGGAGGTGTGAATATGGACCTTTGGGAGATAGAGCGGGGACTTCAAAAGGAGGGCTTTGAGCTCCTGGCCGGGGTGGACGAGGCCGGCAGGGGACCATTAGCGGGTCCGGTATGCGCCGCGGCGGTCATATTGCCGATGGGGCTTGAGATACCGGGACTTGACGACTCAAAGAAGCTCACGGCAAAAAAGCGTGAGGCGCTTTTTGACGTCATACGTGAAAAGGCCCTATATTACGGCATAGCCTTCGCCTCCCATGAGGAGATAGACGAGCTAAATATCCTGAACGCCACGTACCTTGCCATGAACAGGGCCATCGAGGCCCTGGGCGTGACGCCGGACATGACCGTGATCGACGGCAACAGGAACGAGGGGATAAGCTACCCAAGCGTGACCTGCGTCGGCGGGGACGGCAGGAGCGCCAACGTGGCCGCGGCGTCAATACTTGCCAAGGTCACAAGGGACGCTCTCATGTGTGAGCTGGCGGTCAAATACCCCGGCTACGGCTTTGAAAAGCACAAGGGCTACGGGACGCGGGAGCACTACGCGGCGCTTCGTGAGCTGGGCCCGTCGGAGATACACCGGCGGACATTTTTGAGGAAAACACATTGAATACCAAGCTCATTGGCCGCTGGGGCGAGGCTGTGGCGGCGGAATATTTGCGGAAAAAGGGCTACAAAATAGTGAGCACAGGCTATCGGACCAGGTTTGGGGAGATAGACCTCATCGCCGAGAACAGAAAGGCCCTTGTATTTGTGGAGGTCAAGACCAGAAAAAATGACCTCTTTGCCGAGGCCCGGGACTACGTGGGCTGCACCAAGCAGTCAAAGCTCATCGCCACGGCAAATATGTACCTTGCCGGTCACGAGACGAAAAAAACCGTGCGGTTCGACGTGATAGAGGTCTACGCCCCCGATGGGGTGGACACCGCCGAGCCCACAATAAACCATATCGAGGACGCCTTTACCGCGGACCGGTAGGGGCAGAACGGAGAAGCTTATGCGCTATGTCAGCACCAGAAACAAAAACGAACACGTCTCCTCCGCTCAGGCCATAGAGAGGGGCCTGAGCGGCGACGGGGGGCTTTTTGTGCCCGAAATTTTGCCACGGTTGCCCAAGGGAGCGATAGGGGAGCTTTGCGGGATGAATTACCGCCAGCGGGCCGTATACGTGATGAAGCTCTTTTTGGAGGACTACACCGTGGCGGAGCTCACGGACTTCACGAACCGCGCCTACGGGCCCGAGGGCTTCGATACGCCAAGGGTCGCCCCGGTGAAGAAGCTGGACGATACCACACATTTTCTTGAGCTCTGGCACGGGCCCACATGCGCCTTTAAGGACATGGCCCTTCAGATGCTCCCATACCTCCTCACCGCCGCCACCGCGAAAAACGGGGAGACGAGAAAAGTCTGTATCCTGGTGGCCACCTCCGGCGACACGGGCAAGGCGGCCCTGGAGGGCTTTGCCGATGTGGAGGGGACCAGGATAATGGTATTCTACCCCCGGGACGGCGTCTCGGATATCCAGAAGCTCCAGATGACGAGCCAGGAGGGCTCCAACGTCTCCGTCTGTGCCGTGAACGGCAATTTTGACGACGCCCAGACGACGGTGAAGGAGATATTCTCCGATCCTGAGCTCCGCGAGGAGCTTACAGATGCCGGGTGGATGCTGTCCTCGGCAAACTCCATAAACTGGGGCCGGCTTCTTCCCCAGATAGTCTACTATATCTCCGCCTACTGCGATCTACTCAATTCCGGGGATATTCACGATGGGGAAAAAATCAACTTCTGCGTGCCCACCGGGAATTTCGGCGACATACTTGCCGGATACTACGCCATGAAGATGGGCCTTCCGGTAAAGCGCCTTATCTGCGCCTCCAACAAAAACGACGTGCTGACCCGATTCATAAAGACCGGCATTTACGACCGGAACAGGGACTTTTACACCACCATCTCGCCCTCCATGGACATACTCGTGTCCAGCAATCTGGAAAGGCTCCTCTTTGACCTCTCCGGCGGGGACGATAACGAGACGGCGGGATATATGGAAAAGCTCCGGGATAGCGGGAGCTATGAGATATCGGGAAAAATAAAGTCCGCTCTTGACGCGGTGTTCTCAGCCGGGAGCTGTGACGATAATGAGACAAAGGCGGTCATAGCCCGGGCCTTCAAAGAGCATAAGTACCTTATGGACACCCACACCGCCGTGGCCTACGGGGTTTTGGAAAAATATAGGCGCGAGACAGGGGACGAGACCAGGTCCGTGGTCGTCTCCACCGCCAGCCCCTACAAATTCTGCGCCGCGGTGCTGGAGGCACTGGGGGAGACCCCGGCGTACACCGGCCCCGAGCTCATCGGCCAGCTTGAGAGCGTAAGCGCCGTCCCGGCACCGGCTCCGCTCAAGGCGCTGACGGGAAAGACAGCCAGATTTACCAAGAGCCTCGACAAGACGGAGCTCGCGGCCGAGGTCAGGGAATTCCTCAAATAATTATGTAAACCGGGACAATGCCCGGTCAGGTTATCGATCTTGCCTCGAAGGTGTTGCAGAAGGTCTCGGCCTTCCTGATGGCGGAGTGGGACTCCACCACGATGGAGTCGGCGTGGCAGTGGTTGTCCTTGCCGTGATAGCGGCAGTTGACGACGTCACAGCCCACGTTTTTCAGCTTGTCGTCCCAGCTCTTGGGGTTTATGTTTTCACTCATATCCTTGCTCCTTTTTTGATTTTGGCTCTTATATTATTTGGATTTTGCGTGTTTTTATACTTTGATGGGGGTAAAATATGCTCTTCACCATCGGCGATCTGCACCTGTCCTTTGAGGCGGACAAGCCCATGGGCATATTCGGCCCGGAGTGGGACGGCCACGTCATGAAGCTCCTCCGGGGCTTTGAGGATCTGGGGCCGGAGGACACCACCGTCATATGCGGGGACCTCACCTGGGGCATGGACCTTGCCGGTTGCCTTGCGGATTTTAAGTTTATCGACGGCCTTCCGGGAAAGAAGATAATTTTGAAGGGCAATCACGATTACTGGTGGTCCACCGCCAGCGCCGCGAAGAAGTTTTTCGCGGAAAACGGCATAAGCTCCATAGATATCCTCAACAATAACTGCTTTTTTTACGAAAATACCGCCATCTGCGGCACCCGGGGCTGGATGTGCCCCAACGAAAATCCCGCTCCTCACGACAAAAAGATCATGGACCGGGAGGTTGGGAGGCTGGAGGCCAGCTTAAAATGTGCCGTGGACGCTGAGCGGAAGATAGTTTTCCTCCACTATCCGCCAATATTCGGGAAGTTTTACGCGTCCGGTATGATAGACGTGATGGAGCGCTACGGCGTCCGGGAGTGCTATTACGGCCACATCCACGGCTCCGGGCGGCTATTGGCCTTCGAGGGCGCCGACCGGGGGATAAGCTATAAGCTCATATCCGCCGACCACCTGAGTTTTAAGCCCTTAAGGGTCCTTTAAACGAAAAAAAGTGTTGACAACACTGGCTTGCGGTGATACAATAACCGTTGCGTGAGAATACGACGACAGACGAAAGAGGTGAACATAATGAAGGAGGGCATCCACCCCAAGTACGAGCAGACCACTATCCGGTGCGCCTGCGGCGAGGTCATCGAGACTGGCAGTACAAAGAGTGACATCAAGGTCGAAATCTGCTCCAAGTGTCACCCCTTTTATACCGGCAAGCAGAAGCTGGTAGACACCAGCGGACGCGTGGATAAGTTCAACAAGAAGTTTGGTCTAAAATAAAAGGATTGCGGCCTGCGGGCCGCAATCCTTTTATTTTAACTTGTCGACAAAGGCCCTTGGGCCTTCGTCGACAAGGGGGACGTGCGTAAAAAATCCAGAAAAGGTCTGCGGACCTATTCTGGATTTTTTACTGCTGTTTTGCTCCGCGCATGGCCCGAAGGGCCATACACTGCGCAAAACAAGAGGGATTTTTTCCGACGTACATGCCGTCGGAAAAAATATTTGATAAGAAATGCGCGGCCTTGGGGGCCGCGCGGTTCGGTTTATTCGGTTTCAGCGTTTTCCTCCGATTTTACGAGTCTCTCGGCGAGGTCGCAGATGTCGGAGGCGGCGGTGGGGGAGACGTGGGTCTTTTGGGCCCGGACCATGGAGGCGCGAAGATCGGGGTCACGGATGGCCTCCAGGGCTTTTTTCATGGAGGAGAGGGAGGAGCGGCAGGTGATGCTCATGCCGAGGTCCGAGAAGAGCCTGGCGTTCACCGTCTCGCACCCGGGGATGGGCGGCAGATGTATCATGGGTATGCCCAGAACGGCCGCCTCGGTGGAGGAGAGCCCGCCGGGCTTTGTGAGATAGGCGTCGCTGGCGTGCATGTAGCCGGCCATGTCCCGGGTGTGGCCGGCCAATATTACGTCGTGGCCGTGCTTTTCCCGGAGCTTTTCATAAAGGGCCTTGTTGGAGCCGCATATGACGATGGCCCGCTCGCTGTCGGTCAGCGTCTCCCTGGCGGCCTCGATGGCCGTCTCCAGACTCCCGGCGCCCATGCTCCCGCCGGAGATCAGGATGTAGTTTGTATCCAACGGCAGCCGCAGTCTCGCCTTCGCCGCCTCTTTTGTTTCCGGCTGTGAGAAGGCGGAGGCCACGGGGATGCCGTATGGGTATAGCCGCTCCCGCGGCACGCCGCGTCCGGCGAATTCCTCAAGCACCGTCTCGTTGGGCACCACCCAGGCGTCAACGTCTATTTCCTCGGAGAAGGGGGCGCAGGTGTAGTCCGTGTCCACAAATACGGTCTTGGGGAGCTTTACCCCACGGCGCTTCAATATGGTCATTATCTCCGCCGGGAAGAGGTGGGACATTATTATAAAATCGTAGCTTTTTTCGTTTAAGAATCTCTCCATGAGGCCGGCGAGACTCTTGTTGCAGAGCTGTACCGGGGAGTTCACGGGCAGCTTGCGGTATAGCTCCCCGGCGCCGTAGACGAGCCCAAACACCCCGGGGGCGCGCTGGACGAGCTTTATATATGTGTTGTCCACCCGGTGGGCGAGAGCGTCGCTTTTGAGGGTGTAGGGGTTCATCATGTCCGCGCCGTGGCCACGGCGCCTGAGCTCCTCCAGCACCGCCATACCGGCGGAGTTGTGGCCGCCGCCGGTGCCGCAGGAGAGTATCAGTCCATCCATAGCAGTTTCACCTTTACTTTTTCTCTCTCCTCCGCGCTCAGGTGGAGCTTCAATGTCACCACGGCGGCGATGGCCGCGAAGCCCAGCCACACCGAAAAGGACACGTGCCCAAAGACCAGTACCGCGGTGGACACGACGTAAGCGGCCAGGGTCCTGTAAAAATGGGGGGTGACGCGGAGCACGACGGAGAAGAATATGAAGAAGAACGCCAGCGTCACCGCCGGGCGCCATATGGGCATCAGTCCCAAAAGAGCGCCGAAGGAGGCGGCTATGCCCTTGCCGCCGCGAAAGCCGTGGAATATGGAGAAGGCGTGGCCCACCACTGGGGCCGCGACCACAAAGGTGATGGCGTAGGGCGACGACGGCCCGGAGGTGTGCAGATAGAGCCACACGGGCACAAAGCCCTTCAAAAGCTCGAAGCACAGCGTCAGGCACCCGCAGGCAAAGCCGCCGTAGGTAAAGGCGTTTGCAGTGCCCGGGTTCTTGTCCGGACTCATGGATACGATGTCGCCCTTTTTCAAAAGCGCGGAGAACACATGGATATATGTCACACTCCCGGATATGTAGCCTATCAGCACAAAGAGTATGGCGCGAAGCATTTTGTATCTCTCCTTCCTGCGGTACTCCGTTTTTTATCATTATAACACTACCTGACGAAAAAGCCAATGGGCAGTATGTAAAAAAGGATGGAAAAAAGGGACGAAAGGCGGCGTAAAATGTGGACAATACGACCAAAGGGTGATATAATTAAAATGGTTTTTTGTACACATGAATTTATTGTGGGGGAAACATATGAAGGGGAGCATAAATTCGCCTGATATGGCCTTCGGGCCGCTTGCCATACCGGCGGTCATAGCCGGGAGGGACGAGCTGGGGAAATGGCGGATAATATACGAAAACAAAATAGCCTCAAGGATAGCCGCCGGACGGGAGGCGGAGCTTTTATCGGCGCTGCGGGAGACGTTGGACGGGACCGGCTCGGAGGGCGGCGCCTGGCAGGGGCGGCTCTGGGAGCGCGGCTACGCCGTCAGCGTCAGCGGCTACCCCGGCGGCGAGAAGGTCATGCTCATGCGGGACGTGACGGAGGACCTGGAGCGCCAGGCCCGGCGCATCGAGGCCTCAAAGGCGGCCCTCCAGAGCGCCCTGGACGCCGCCAACGCGGCAAATAAGGCCAAGTCCGACTTTTTGTCCAGCATGTCCCACGACATAAGGACGCCCCTCAACGCCATAATCGGCATGACCACCATCGCCCAGGCCCATTTATCCGAGACCGACCGTGTGGCCGACTGCCTGGACAAGATATCCCTGAGCTCCAAGCACCTTCTGGCCCTCATAAACGACATACTTGACATGTCGAGGATCGAGAGCGGCAAGATGTCCCTGACGCCGGAGGACTTCACCATGGCGGACTTTATCCACTCCCTGATGGCGGTATTCAAGCCTCAGGCGGACAAAAAGCGCCAGAGGGTGGAGATGGACTTCACGGGCCTTCGCCATGAGCATGTCCGGGGCGACCAGCTGAGGATACAGCAGGTGCTCATCAATATCCTCTCAAACTGCGTGAAATTCACCCCGGAGGAGGGAATCATCACGCTGAGGATAAGGGAGACGGGCTTTGCCGGGACCGAGGGGCGCAACTATACATACTACGAGTTTGAGATAACCGACACCGGCATCGGCATGAGCCGGGAATTTTTGAAGAGGATATTCCAGCCCTTTGAGCGGGCCGAGGGCGTGGGGAAGATCGAGGGCACGGGCCTTGGCATGACCATAACCTATAACCTGGTCAAGATGATGAACGGCGAGATAACCGTCGAGAGCGAGGAGGGCAAGGGCTCAAAATTCACGGTCACACTGCCCCTTGAACAGCGCAGTAGCGGCCGGGAGGAGCGCACTGAGCTTGGGGGCTACCGGGTCCTGGCCGCGGACGTCGACGAGGTCTCAAGGACGAATTTGCGCGAGATACTTTCCGACCTTGGCATGGAGTGCGACATCGTGGAAAACGCCTGGGAGGCCACGGACATGGCCGAGAAGGCCAGGAGCGCCGGGAGGGACTACTTCGCCATACTTTTGGGCTGGCGCCTACCCGTGGTGGACGGGGTGCAGGCCTGCCGGGAGCTTCGGGAGATGCTGGGCCGGGAGGTGCCCATATTCCTCATGTCCTCCTACGAGTGGACCATGACGGCGGACGAGATGCGAAAGTGCGGCATCACCGCCTTCATTCCAAAGCCCCTCTTCCGCTCAAGGCTCGGCGCAATGCTCTACGCCTGCACGCCGGAGGGCAAAAGGGACGGCGGCGGGAGCGCTGACGGGCCGGCTTTCGACGGCATGAGGGTGCTGTTGGTGGAGGATAACGAGCTCAATCAGGAGATCGGCACGGAGCTATTGGAGATGCTGGGCATAACCGTCACCTGCGCCGGGGACGGCCGGGAGGCGGTGGAGACCTTCAGCTCCCGCGAGCCCGGGTCTTTCGACCTTATCTTCATGGATATACAGATGCCGGTCATGAACGGCTTTGAGGCCGCCAGGGCCATACGGGCGTCGGGAAGGCCCGACAGCGCCACCGTGCCCATAGTCGCCATGAGCGCCAACGCCTTTGTGGAGGACATCAGGGCCTGCAAGCGGGCGGGGATGAACGACCATGTGCCAAAGCCGGTGAGCATCGAGAGCCTTACGAACGTGCTTGAGAGATTTGCCAAACACGAGGGGGTGAGCCCCGAATGAGAGCTTATCAGGAGGAATATTTGAGGCTCCTGAAATCCGTATCCGAGAACGTGGGGCCCGACGCCGGGAAGATGGGCCCTGAGGAATTTGTTACCGCCTCCCGTGAGCTGGTACTTCGGACCAAAATGGCCGTGGAGCGCGGGACGCGGCTCCTGCGGGAGGAGCTCTTCCCGCTTCTGGACGACATACTCTCAGCCACCGAGGAGGAGCTTTCGGACCTTGTGGAATTCGCGGGAAAGCTCATGAACATCCAGGCCCAGAGCGACGTTTGGCTCCACTACCGGATACACCTGGCCCTTATGGACTACGCCCGGCACAGAAATTTAAGGGACATGCTCATAAGGGAGCTGTACCTTGTGGGTATGAGCCTTTACAACATGGAGTCCATGCTCAGCCCCAGCGGGATAAGGCTGTACTCCGCAAGGATGCGCATGTACTTTTCCGAGGCCGCGTCCTATTTTGAGACGGAATATGACGACATAACCGACCCGGAGACCCGGGGCTATATCCACAGGAGCATGGGCAACATAGCCCTGAGCTACGAGGGGACACGGCCGGAGGTGGCTAAACGTAAGCTGGAGGCCGTGACAAGGAGCATAAGGATACTCTCCGACCCCGACATCCGGGCCAAGACGCCGGAGCTTCCGTGGGACACGTACCTCTACAAAAGCCATCAGGAGCGCACGTCGCTGCTTTCTTATCTGCGCTCGGGACACGCCGGGCCCGACGCTTTCGCCAAGGTGCTGGAGTCGGCCCAGATAGTCCAGGAGCGCCAGATGAAGGACGCCCGGGAGCGTGGGGAGCTCTTACAGCCCAGGTGGCAGTACGCGTATTTGGCGGCGATGTACCACTCTGGCGCCATGACCATCGAGGAGCTTCTCGACGGTATCTACGCCCTTTCACGCACCAGGACCGGGAACGACTTCAGCTTCCAGGGGGCCTTCGCTTTCGTCAGCGCCCCGGCGTTATATATGGAGTACTTGAAATTTATACCCGGCGGAAAAATGCCGTCCGGCGGGGAGCTGAGGATACGGCGCATGACCGACAGGATGCTCTCCTGGCTCATACGGGCGCCCAGCGATGAAAATAACGAGACGCTTCTCTTTTTCGTAAAACAGCTCCTCTACGCCTACCGGGAGGTGGAGGGGGGCGTGAGCTTCTTTGAGCTGTTGCAGGACGTCTTTGCCGCCAGGCACCCGGTGGGCTACGTGCGCATGTGGATCGCCGCGAAGCTGGCCGGAAGGCTGGCCGGCTGGGCCATTGACGACTGTCCCGGGGAGCTTGTTGGCGTGCGCGGCGTATCGAGCGCCGATGAGGTCAGGGCCCGGAGGGAGGAGCTTTCGGACTTTGCCATGAAGGCCGGGAGGCTCTACGACAGCGGCATGGTGCACTTTTTCCATCTGGAAAACTCCGCCTGCCGGGGGCTTTTCGAGGAGGAGGCGGAGCTTATAAGGCTCCACGCCTACTGCGGCTGCGAGCTTTTGGGCGCGCACGAATCCACCGCGGCCTACGCCGACGTGGCCAAGGGGCACCACAGGTACTATAACGACAAAGGCGGTTACCCCGTGGATTTCGATCTGAGCTCCACGAAGGTCCGGCCGGTCATCGGCATAGTGGCCGCCGCCGACGTGCTGGCCTCCTCGGTGGAGGAGACCGCCAGCAGGTATAGGCCCGTCAGGGAATTTGACGCGGCCGTTGAGGAGCTCATAGCCGGGGCGGGGAGAAAATACGCGCCCTTTATCGCGGCACTGCTCAAAAAACCCGGCCGCCGGGAGGAGCTCAGGACCGCTGTCGAAAGGCTCAGGAGCGAGGCGTACCTCGACATGTACCGCCGCCGCGCCGCCATGGCAGGGAGAGAAGAAAATACATAAAATTTCAAAGAAAACCGGCGACGTGATATTCACGCCGCCGAATTTTTGATGAGGTTTGAGGTTTACCGGGTCATGCTCCCGGTGCCGGTGCCGTTACCGGTGGCGCCGTTAGTGCCGGTCGTGCCATTTGTACCGTTGGTACCGGTCGTGCCGTTATCGTTAGCGCCGGTGGTGCCGCCCACATGGCCGTTGCCGGTGGAACCGTTGCCCGTGGCGCCGACGGAGCCGTTAGTACCGTTGCCGTTGCCGGCTGTGCCGTTGCCGCCGTTCGCGGGATCGCTGTGGTTGTCGTTCCTGCCGGTGAGGTCGTCGCCGATGTCGTCCACCGTGTCGCGGATGTCGTCGCCGATGTCGCCAAGTCCGTCGCCGATGACGCCGTCCTTGGTGTTGTCGCTCCTGTCGGCGTCGGAGCGGTCGCCGCAGCCCACAAGGGACAGGGCCATTGCCATGGCCAGCGCAATATATATCGCTTTTTTCATAGTTCCTCCTTGAATTTAAGGTCGCAGACCGTAAAATCTTATGCGGAAATATTATTTGCGGGGAATATTCTTTTGATACGCCGGAAGAAAAGTTGGCAGGAGAGGCAAAATAATGTCATTTCAAAATCTTCAGGAGAGATCTGTAAAATAAAAGAGATATAATAAATACTCCGCCGATTACTGGGACGGACGGGAGGAAGCTTTGTTTTATCAACAACAAATGGCGGGAGTCCCCGGAGCCGGAGAGTTTTAAACTTATGGAAGATGAGCTCGTGGAGAGGCTGGATGGGAGCGGCATTGTGGGGACAGTAACGTCTGCCAAGCCGGAGGGTATAGACAAAAAGCCGCTTTTTCAACGTTCGCTTGACGTCTTATCGGAGCTTGAGGCGGATATCGGGGCCTTCTGCGCCTCCTACCGTGGCCCGGAGGAGCTCAGGGTGGCGCTGGACGCGCTTTTCAGACCCATATTGCTCGACGGCATAACAATGCTTACACTGATCGGCCAAAAGGACACTGCGGATAAGCTCCGCGCCGTACAGACCCGGTTTTTGGGGGCGCTGAGGACCGGGGAGTGGGTAAAACTTGATGAGCGCCTGGACCTCCCCGCGCTTTTTGACGCAATGGGGGAGTACCGGGAGCTTATATGTGAAAAATCACGTTAGACCTTTCAAAATATATCGAGAGAGCCGGAGGCGCGGGAGATTTTATGTATATATCGGGCTAAAGCATGTTATTTTGCACAAAATATGAAAGTCAGGCATTAAAGAAAATTCATATTCATATGAAAATGATGTTGGATACTTGCAAATATGCAGGATGGAGCATATAATGACTGTAAAATCTAAATGAAATAAGGGGTAATCCTGTCATGAAAAGTCTCTCCGGTGTCGCCTCCGCCATCAAACCCTCGGCCACTCTCGCCATAAACGCCCTCAGCCAGGAGCTGAAGGCCCAGGGCGTGGACGTGGTCAGCTTCGGCGCGGGCGAGACTGATTTCTACACTCCCGACCACATAAAAAAGGCCGGCATCGAGGCCATTGAGACGAACAAGTCCTACTACACCGCCTCCTCCGGTATAGCTCCGCTTAAAAAGGCCATCTGCGACTACCTGAAGGCCAGCTTCGGCTTAGAATACGAGAACAAGAATATCTGCGTGTCCTCCGGCGCGAAGCACGTACTCTACATAGCTATGCGCGTCATGCTGAACCCCGGCGACGAGGTGATACTTCCCGCGCCCTACTGGGTCACCTACGAGGAGGCCATACGCATGTGCGGCGCGGTGCCGGTGATACTTCGGACCGACGAGTCCACCAGGTTCAAGATAAGCCCCGAACAGCTCCAGGCCGCTATCACCGGCAAGACCAAGTGCCTCATCCTCACGAACCCCTCCAACCCCACGGGAATGCTCTATTCCGAGGAGGAGCTGAGAGCACTTTCGAAGGTCATAATCGACAACGACCTCTATCTCATCGACGACGAGATATACGCCACCCTTGTCTACGAGGGCAAGTTCGTCTCCGCCGCCGCTATCGACCCGGAGCTCGCCAAGAGGACCGTCATAGTCAACGGCGTTTCCAAGACCTACGCCATGACCGGCTGGCGCATCGGCTTCGCCGCCGGACCTCAGCCCATCATAAAGCTCATGGACACCTACCTCAGCCACTCCACGGGCAACGCCAGCAACATCGCCCAGTACGCCTCCGTGGCGGCCTACGCGGGGGACCAGACCTGCGTTGAGAATATGCGCCGGGAGTTTGCCAAAAGGCGCGAATATTTTGTGAGCCGCGTCAACGCCATGGACAAGGTCAGCTGTCTCCCCCCGGACGGGGCCTTCTACATCTTCATGAACGTGAGCCGGACCTTCGGCACCACGCTGTGCGGGGAGAAAATCGAGAACGCCGACGACTTTGCCCAGGCCCTTTTGAAGCACGGCCTGGTGGCCACCGTCCCCGGCGCGGCCTTCGGCTCCCAGAGCCACATCCGCTGGAGCTACGCCACCAGCATCGAGAACATCAAAAAGGGCCTGGACAGGCTTGAAAAATTCCTGAATAACGAGCCCACCGCATGATCTTCGCCCTCCCGGAAGCTCTCCGGGAGGGAATTTTTTATAAATAATACTATTTAAAGACCCCCAATTCCTTTTTGTGTTCCCGGAGTATTGGAGCCACGGTCTGAGTGAATATTTATCCAACGAAGCGAATATAAGATTTCCCCGTCAGCATAATTGCCGACGGGGAAATGACTGATGGTTCAATTAGCAATCTTCTAATTATAGCCTTATGAGTAATTAAAAATTATTGCGTGACAATTGATTCGTATATTATTTTTGTCTGTTCTGCCAAATCAATATACATAGTGTAATCCATTAAGCATTCTCCCGTATGCCACAAGACAAAGTTGTCCTTAAACAGGGATTGAAGTTCTTCTTCAGTAAACGACTGTTTTAACTCGTCACTTATAATTAAACCATTTTGAATAAATAAATCAAGCAACTCGTCCGCGGGCAATTCGCACATTTCTTTGTAGGTGTACGCACATTTGGTTTCGTTCGCAGTAACAGCATAACTATCTTTTTTCATCGTATCAGAGGGTTCCTGTTTTTTGTCAGAAATTCGTTGCACCATCTCTTCAATAGATGAAAACGCGAGAGTAATATTTTCTTTTGGTTCATTTTGCTGAATCTCATTACAAGATATATCATTGTCTATCTCAGGAGCCACCGGATCTGTGACTGTGGAACCAATCAGTGGCTTTTCTATGTTGTTATCAACGATTACTTCTTCTCCATAGATGATAGATGCTACGACTTTTACGACCTCTTCTCTTTCCATTTGCTGCGCGAGGACCTCATATTTGATACCGTCCTGTTCAAATTCCACCACATAAAGATCATAATAGCCGGACGGCTCGTGGGTGTCGGGATCAGAAGGGCCATAGGGCATGGGACGATATCCAAAGGTAACTGCTGTTCCGCCAATGTCAGAGGTTTTCACTTCGTTTTCCGGCAGAATGTATACTTCATCACCCATAAAGCCAATTTTAGAAACGTGCATTGAAAACCCCTTGCAGCCTATCACGCTGTCTATCAGCTTCGGGGATTCATAGTCATAGTAGCTGAACCCAACTCTGTCATATACAATATTGCCGCTTTTGTCCGCAATGACCTGACCGGTCCCATTTCCGTTGGCCGCGGTCATTCCATCCGGAACATATGCCGGCGTTAAATCTTTTCCATAATAGTCGATCACATCATTTCTGTCCCACCAAATATCGTCATATAACTCCGGGAGAAACCATAGAGCGGCATCCGTCAATCCCTCTACTTTATTGAAGAAAATATTGTCCATGCTGATAGCTATTTCAACTGCCGCGGGCGTTGTATCAACTGCCGCGGGCGTTGTATCAACTGTCGCAGGCATTGTATCAACTGTTGCGGGCGTTGTATCATCATCGGTAGTATCAATAGGATCGTCAACGAAAACTGAGTTCGGATCGTCCGGCGGTGTAATACCTTGCTGGCGGAAATAATCAGGGAGAACCGAAAGGGCGGTAAAAAGCAGGGCGGTAAAGCAAGCTGCCATAGCACTCCATTTTACCCACCCATGCTTTTTATAGCGATAGCTTGCGGCTTCCTCATAATATTTATCGTTGACTTCGCTCATGGCTTCGGAAAACGATCTTGCGTTCATACGTATACCTCTCTTTCAATCAAATATTGCTTCATCTTCCGGCGAATCAGGGTAAGCCGGACGGATACATTTTTTTCAGATATACCTACGCGCTTTGCTATGTCCGCGTAAGTGTCCGCAAACGCGTAGCGGCGCATGAAGATAACGCGTTCTTTAACGGACAGCGTATCCAAAAATGCCTCGATAATACGGACTAACTCTCTGGCTTCGATTTCATCTTCTTCGGTTTTCCGGTCCGCGATACAGCCCTCGATCTCCTCTAACGCGACCGTATAGGGTCCGCTTCGTTTGGCGGCCTCCTTTCTCCAATAGCATTTGAGCGAAATGTTCCGAACGATCTTCACAAGGTAGGGCAAAAGAGGGTCGGGGTGTGCCGGGGGAATAGCGTTCCACGCGCCTAAGTAAGCGTCGTTGACACATTCCTCCGCGTCCTGTCTGCTGTTCACGATGTTATACGAGAGATTGCGGCAGATTTTACCGTATTTAATGTCCAGCTCCCGTATGCCTTGCTCTGACCGTTCAAAGAACATCTCTATGATTTTTTCATCATCGATCATCGCCCCACCTCCTCCGGCTTCACCTATATACTACGGTTTTGGCGGCGAATACTAAATCAAATCAAAAAATTTTTCTTTGAAATTATATATCTAAACTATATCCATGTCTATCATAAGGGGACTTTAAAGAAGATCAATATAAACTAATGTATTTTTAACCGAGTTTTTACCGTTTTGATGGTATTTTGTTACATATGGGTGATATCATCAAAAAGCGGGGCCGGTGAGAAAGGGCGGGGCGATAGCGAGGATGCTCCTGTTGGCCGCGATTTTTCCACGGAAAGGTAAATTTAATATTTTTTATACTTGAATTGACCGGACGATATGATATAATAAACAATGACCCCTAAATTTCTACACAGGAGTGATATATATGCCTTTAGTAACAACCACCGAGATGTTCAAAAAAGCCTACGACGGCGGCTACGCCGTGGG
>CANQUO010000010.1 GCA_947627085.1 uncultured Oscillospiraceae bacterium | reverse complement strand
GCGTATTTTGAAAGGGCCAGGGAGATAGCCGCCGACTACCCCGCCATACCCTTTCCCGAGGGCTGGAAGGCAAATATACGGGGCGTGGACCCGAACCTCCAGTACCCCGCCGGGTGGACCGAGGCCAGGGAGATAAAATTCGCCCAGGGCTATGTTTCCCCGGCGCCCAGAGATTATGTAGGCGCGGCCCCCCTGGAGATACCCGAGAGCCGCGCCGCCTATAATTTTACCAGAGCCCACGATTTTTCCCTGACCTTGTCCTATCACACCCAGGGCGAGGTGATATACTGGAAATACTTAGATTATCTGCCTGAAAATTCCTACGAGATAGGCCGCCGGTTCGCCGCCGTCAGCGGCTACTCATTGGAGCTCACCCCCGCCCAGTCCTCCTACGCCGGGTACAAGGACTGGTTCATCGAAAGCTACGACCGCCCGGGCTACACCATAGAGTGCGGCCGCGGCACGGCTCCCCTGCCCCTCAACCAATTTGACGATATTTACCGGGCCAACGAGGGTATCCTCACCCTGAGCCTGACGGCCACCCTCTGACTATTTTTCGCATCTGACCTTGTAGCCGTGCTCGGATATGGGTATGGTGGCCACTGACAGGGCCGCGGCAAGGAGCGGGTAAGTGGCCGGGTGGAGCCGGCTTAGCGCGGTCGCGGCCATTGACAGCGTTTTGCCGTTCGCCGCAACGGCGCCGACGACGCCGCCGATAGCGGCCACCGCGATGACGATCATCATCCGTCCCCAGACATAGCCGAAGCGGAATATCACGGTGACGGACACGGCCTGCAGGACAAGGGCAATGGCGATGTAAAGGCATATGGCCGCGAAAAAGCCCTCCTCAAGGGCCGCCACGCCTGTGGCCGCCCAGATGCACTGTATCGCCACGGTCATCACCAGCGCCGCGACTATGCCCAGCCAACCCGTCACGTACTTCGACGCCACAAGCTGACGGCGGGAATATGGGAGCATCAGGGCCAGATCGTCCCACCGGCTCTGCTCGTCAAGGGCTATCAGCGACGCGGTGGAGAGCACCGCGGTGTAGAGGAAGGTAAACGGTATGAAGGTCCCGCCCGGAATGACGCTGAAAATCAGCATCACCAGCAAAAGGCCCCGAAGCTGTGTGAACACCACGTATATATCCTTCCTTAAAAGCGCCTTCATTCTCTGTCCCCCCTCGCGAAAAATACGATAATGTCCTCAAGGCTCGTGTGCTCCGCCTGTATTGCCCGGTCCACGAGCCCTCTCTCCACCAGCGCCTCCACGCCGTATTTGCCCCGGCGCACGCCCCGGACGGCCTCCTTCGGTATGTCCTCAAAATCCCGCTCTGTGAGCTTTATGAGGGCGTACTCCTCCAAGAGCCGGTCCTTCTCGTCGAATAAAAGGAGCTCCCCCTTGTGGAGAAAGGCGATGTAGTCGCAAAGCTTCTCAAGGTCCGACACTATATGCGAGGATATGAGCACCGACCGGTCCTCCCGGCGGGTGAAGTCCTCCAAAATATCAAGTATCTCGTCCCTCACCATGGGGTCCAGTCCCCCGGTGGGCTCATCAAGTACGAGGAGCCTGGCGTCGTGGGAGAGGGCCGCCGCCAGGGCCAGCTTCATGCGCATACCCCGGGAGAAGTCCTTTATTTTCTTTTTCCCCGGAAGCTCCAGCTTTTCAAGAAGCGAGGCGTAGGTTTCGCCGTCCCACCGGGTGTATGTGTCGGCGAATATCCGTCCCAGCTTCAGGGCGTTAAGGGACGGCGGGAAGTGGGCCTCGTCCAGCACAACGCCGATATCGTCCTTCGTTTTCGTAAACTCCGGGCTCCTCACATCCGTGCCCAGTACGGACGCCTCGCCCCCGTCCCGGCCCGTAGCGCCCATGATGAGGCGTATGAGAGTGGATTTTCCCGCCCCGTTTTCGCCCACAAGGCCCAGTATGGCCCCCTCGGGCAGGGTGAAGCTCACGTTTTTGAGCTCAAAGCCCGGGTAGCACTTTTTAAGATCGCGTACCTCGATTGCGTTCATATGTCCTCCTCGCTGAGGGTCCTCAGCATCTTCTCGATTTCCCCCACGTCCACGCCGCAGGACCGCCCCAGCTCAATGGCCCGGCGCAGGCAGTCCTCGATCTCCGTCAGCCTTCGCTCCCGCCACGAAGGAGCCCTTGCCGGGGACGGTCTCGATGTACCCCTCCCGCTCCAGGTCCTCAAAGGCCCGCTTGGTGGTTATGACGGATATGCGAAGGTCCTTGGCAAGCCCCCGGATGGACGGGAGCGCCTCCCCGGCAATGAGCTCCCCGGAGATGATGGCCGCCCGTATGGCCTCCCCCACCTGCTCATAGATGGGCCGGGGGTCTGAATTTGATATTATTATGTTCATGGACATTCCTCTCAGTCGACTGTATATATACAGTATACACAGTTTGGCCGGTTTGTCAACAGGGAATCCGAAAAAAGTTTGACGTATGGCTATATAAGGCGGTATAATTACAGCAAATTCACACTCTGGAGGTACATTTATGCGAGACAACGAGATAAAATTCCCCGATATGCCCTACCAGCGCCCGGACCTTGACGCCGTCAAGGAGCTCTACCGGGACCATATAAGGCGGCTCCGGGAGGCCAGGACCTACGACGAGGCCCGGGAAGTATTTTTGTCCTTCGACCGGGAGGACGAGGCCGTCTCCACCCAGTCCACTCTCGCCATGATCCGCCACGGCATCGACACGAAAGACGCGTTTTACGACGGCGAGGTGAGCTTCTGGGACGGCGCCGGCCCGGAGCTTGACGAGTACGGTCAGGAGTGGAACAAGGCCCTGCTGGAAAGCCCCTTCCGCCCTCAGTTTGAGGCGGAATTTGGCTCGCTCATGTTCACGGACACCGAGATCGCCCTTCGGACCTTCTCGCCGGAGAATATCCCCCTCATGCAGAAGGAAAACGAGCTCGTCACCGCCTATTCAAAGCTCATCGCCTCGGCCCAGATAGAGTTTGAGGGCAAGACCTACACCCACTCACAGCTGACGCCCTTCAAGGTGGACCCCGACGATACCCGCCGCCTTGGCGCGTGGAAGGCCCAAGGCCGGTGGTTCAAGGAAAATCAGGCGGAGCTTGACCGCATATATGACGAGCTTGTGCGCCTTCGTGACCAGATGGGCAAAAACCTTGGCTACGAAAACTACATTCCCCTGGGCTACGACCGCATGGGCCGCAACTGCTACGGCAAGGAGGAGGTTGAGCGCTTTCGTGAGGCGGTGCGCAAGTATCTCGTCCCCGTGGCCGACGCCATCTACCGCCGTCAGGCTGAGCGCCTCCATGTGAGCTACCCCCTGAGCTTTGCCGACGAGGCCCTGTCCTTCCGCTCCGGCAACCCAAAGCCTCAGGGCACAGCCGACGATATTCTCGCCGCAGGGCGGAAATTCTACTCCCAGCTCTCCCCGGAGACGAAGGAATTTTTCGACACCATGCTGGACCGCCAGCTTATGGACGTGCTGAGTACCGAGGGCAAAGCCGGCGGCGGCTACTGCGCAAATATCAACGACTATAAGGTCCCCTTCATCTTCGCCAACTTCAACGGCACCCAGGGGGACGTGGAGGTCGTCACCCACGAGGCCGGCCACGCCTTCGCCTACTGGATGAACCGGGACCGTATCCCCTCCGGCTACGCCTGGCCGGGGATGGAGGCCTGCGAGGTCCACTCCATGTCCATGGAATTCATGGCCTGGCCCTGGGCGGAGGACTTCTTCGGCGAGGACGCGCGGAAATTCCGCTACAGCCACCTGGCCGCCGCCATAACATTCATCCCCTACGGCACGCTGGTGGACCACTTCCAGCACGAGGTCTACGAGCATCCGGATATGACGCCATGGGAGAGGCACGAGACGTGGAAGCGGCTTCTCGGCGTCTATCAGCCCTGGCTCAGGCTTGACGGGGACATACCCTTCTACGCCGAGGGGGAGGGCTGGCAGAGACAGGGCCACATCTATCAGTCGCCATTTTACTATATCGACTACTGCCTTGCCCAGACGGTGTCATTGGAGTTCTGGGCCATGCTCCAGGACGACCGCAAAAACGCCTGGGAGCACTATATGGCCTACACCCGCCAGGGCGGCAGCCGGACCTTCACCGACCTTCTCAAAAACGCCAATCTCGACAGCCCCTTCGACGAAGCTACCCTCCGCTCCGTCTGCGAAAAAGCCGCGAGGTGGCTGGAGGAATATGATTTGACGGGGATAGAGTGAATTTCCCCGTGCACACTCGAAAAGCCCCTCCCTCCGGGAGGGGTGGCCGAGCGAAGCGACGACCGGGGTAGGCCGAATCTTCTGTGTAGGCCCACCCCCTACCCCCTCCCAGAGGGAGGGGCTAAAAAGTGGCGTCCCCTCCTCAGAGGGAGGGGCTAAATAGTGGCGTCCCCTCCTCAGAGAGGAAGGCCGAATCCAACAATTTTTTCTCCCCAATATATTGTTATCCTGAAATTTATTTGATATAATAAATGTTTATGAAAGAACCTACGTGTCAGGAGCAGGGATAAAGTGTTTGACAGATGGAATATAGCGGGCTTTGAGCGTGAGCGCGCGGTTATGCTCGTTCGGGCCGGGTTCAATCCGTTGCCGGCGGTCATACTGGCCTCCCGGGGGCTTTGCGAGCCCGGGCGGGCCAGGGAATTTCTCTCCGGGGGACTTGAGCGCCTCTCCGATCCCCTCACAATGGCGGATATGGACAGGGCCGCCCAGCGTGTCCGGAGGGCTATCGAAAACCGGGAGCACGTGGCGGTCTACGGTGACTACGACGTGGACGGGATAACCGCCAGCTGTCTTGTGGCGGGTTATCTGCGCTCCAAAAAAATCGAATGTGACATATACATACCTCAGCGGCTGGAGGAGGGCTACGGCGTAAAATCGGCGGCCCTGGACACCATAAAGGGCTGGGGGGCCTCCCTCGTCATCACCGTGGACTGCGGCATCACCGCCGTGGAGGAGGCAAAGCACGCCAAAAAGATTGGACTCGACCTTGTGATAACCGACCACCACCAGTGCGGGGAGGTCATCCCCGAGTGTCTGGCGGCGGTGGACCCCAAGCGGCCCGACTGCCACTCCACCGCCAAGGACCTGGCGGGAGTGGGCGTGGCCTTCAAGCTCATATGCGCCGTGGAGGGGCCGGGAAGCGAGGAGCGGCTTTTGGAGAGCTTTTCCGACCTTGTGGCCACGGGCACTATCGCCGACGTGATGCCGGTGACCGGCGAGAACCGCGTCCTTATTAAAACCGGCCTTGAAAGCCTCCGCCAGGAGCGCAGGCCGGGACTTGCCAAGCTCCGGGCCGCCTCGGGCCTGGAGGGCCGGGCGCTCAACGTGTCCAGCGTGGGCTTCGCCATCGCGCCAAGGATAAACGCCGCCGGAAGGCTGGGGAGCACCGGCGTTGCGGTGGAGCTTCTCACCACCCGCGACTTAGGCCGCGCCGGGATACTGGCCGAGGAGCTGTGCGCCATGAACCGTGAGCGCCAGCGCATAGAGGGCGACATGTACAGGGAGGCCCTTGAGATACTGGAAAAAGACCCGCCGGAGGGGCGGCCCATTGTCCTGGCCTCCCGGACCTGGCATCAGGGGGTGTGCGGGATAGTGGCGTCGAGGCTCTGCGAGCGCTTCGGCCTTCCGGCGGTGATGATACACGTAAAGGACGGCGTGGGACGGGGCTCCTGCCGGAGCGTTGGAGGCTTCAACCTCTACGACGCCCTCTCCCAGTGCCGGGACGTGCTTTTGGGCTTCGGCGGCCATGAGATGGCGGCGGGCCTGACGGTCAGCGAGGACCGGGTGGACGACCTGCGGCGGGAGCTTGCGCGGATATACGGCCAGGGCCCGTCGAGGCCCGAGCGGGTGCTGGATATTGACCTGGAGGTCATAAAGCCGGAGCTACTCTCCATTCGCAACATCGAGGCCATGGACGAGCTGGAGCCCTACGGTCCCGGCAATCCCCAGCCGGTGCTGTGCATGAAAAACATGCTGGTTGAAAACTGCGCCGGCCTTTCGGAGGGCAAGCACACAAAGCTGTGGCTGAGCTTGGAGGGGCACGTATTTGAGGCGGTGTTCTTCTCAAAAAGCCCCGAGGAGCTGGACGCCCGGGTGGGTCGCCGCGTCGACGTGGCCTTCACGCCCCAGATAAACGAATTTCGTGGCCGGAGGGCCGTTCAGCTCATGCTCTGCGACCTTGTAAAGGCAGAATAAATCCCTTTTTCAGGTGACCGTATGGATAACGACAGTGTAAAAACAGAAGCTACCGACGTTGAGGCCGTCTGCGAGGAGGCCTACGGGCGGCTGGTCAGCGCCATTGAGCAGGGCACACAGATAAAGAGCACCCAGCGTATACGCAAGGCCTACGAGTTTGCCAAGGCCTCCCACGGGGACCAGCTCCGCAAGGACGGGAGCCCCTATATAACCCACCCCCTGGCCGCGGCGGTGATCGTGGCCGAGATGGGCTTAGATGAGGAGTCCGTCATAGCCGCCATACTCCACGACGTCATTGAGGACACCAACGTGACCCACGAGGACGTGGCCCGCAAATTCGGCGAGGACGTGGCCGGGATAGTGGAGGGCGTGACGAAGCTCACAAAAATGCGCTACACCTCCAAGGAGGAGGAGCAGATGGAGAACCTCCGGAAGATGCTCCTGGCAATGGCCAGGGATATCCGGGTGGTGCTCATAAAGATGGCGGACCGGCTCCACAACATGCGCACCATGGAGTACCAGACCGCCCCCAAGCAGCTGGAAAAATCCCGGGAGACCATGGAGATATACGCCCCCATCGCCCATAGGCTCGGTATGCAGAAGATAAAGCTGGAGCTTGAGGACCTGTCGCTGCTCTATTTGGACCCCGTGGGCTACCATGAGATAGAGTCGGCCCTCAAAGAGCGTGAGCAGAAGAACGCCGGCTTCATGGAGCGCACCGAAAAGGCCATCCGCCGTAGGCTCGACGAGGCGGGCATAACCTGCGGCGTCCAGTCCAGAACCAAGGACATATACTCCATCTACCGCAAAATGTTCGGAAAATCCATGGAATTTGACGAGATCATGGATATTTACGCCTTCCGCGTCATAGTGGACGATATCGCCGAGTGCTACAACGTCTTGGGGTGCATACATGAGCTTTATAAGCCCGTGCCCGGAAGGTTCAAGGACTACATCGGCACACCAAAGCCCAACATGTACCAGTCCCTACACACCACCGTCATCGGCTCCGAGGGCATACCCTTCGAGGTGCAGATACGCACCTGGGACATGCACCGCACCGCCGAATACGGCATCGCGGCCCACTGGAAATATAAGGAGGGCATCCACAGCCGGGGGGACGAGGACAAATTCGCCTGGATACGCAACCTCCTTGAGACACAGGAGGACTCCGACGCCCAGGACTTCATATCCAACCTTAAGGTGGACATGTTCGCCGACGAGGTGTTCGTCTTTACCCCCCACGGGGACGTGAAGAGCCTCCCCGCCGGGGCCACGCCCATCGACTTCGCCTACTCCATCCACTCCGCCATCGGCAATCGCATGACCTGCGCCAAGGTCAACGGGCGCATCGTGCCCTTCTCCCACGTTTTGCAAAACGGCGACGTGGTGGAGGTGATAACCTCCAACACCTCCAAGGGCCCCAGCCGGGACTGGCTCACCATCGTCAAGTCCTCCGAGGCCCGCAACAAGATACGCCAGTGGTTCAAGCGCGAGCGCCGGGAGGAGAACATCATAACCGGCAAGGCCGCCTTTGAGGCGGAGATGCGCCGTCAGGCGGTGCCTCTCACGATTTTGAACGACGAAAAGGCGTTGGCGCGGATATTGGAGCGCATATCCGTCTCGGCCCTCGATGACATGTACGCCTCCATCGGCTACGGCGGGCTCTCCGCCCAAAAGACCGTCAACAACATAAAGGACGAGATGCGCCTTATCGAGCGTGCCGCCAAGCGCGCCGGGGCCAATCCCGCCTGGATGAGCCAGAACGCCCGCCAGCAGAAGGCCGTAAACGGCATAATCGTGGAGGGCATAGACAACTGCCTTGTAAAATTCTCCCACTGCTGTATGCCCGTGCCGGGCGACGACATTGTGGGCTTCATAACGAGAGGCTACGGAGTGTCCATCCACCGCACCGACTGCAAAAACTACGGCCTCTCCGCCATACGGGAGGAGGACCGGGACAGGTGGATAAGGGTCTACTGGGCTCCGGGAGAGGACGACCTCTATCAGACGGCCATCGCCATAAGCGCCGAGGACCGGGACGGCCTTGTCATGGACATCGCCACGGTCCTGAGCTCCCTTAAAATAAAGGTGGACGCCCTCACCGCCCGCAACCAGGGCGGCGGCCAGGCCGCCATATATATCACCGTCCGGGTCCACGACAAGTCCGAGCTCGCCGCCGCCATGACCAGGATAATGAACGTCCGTAGCGTCAAAGAGGTCAAACGCCAGGGAGCGTGAGGAAGTAACAAAGATAAAAGGGCGGGTTTAGAACCCGCCCGTCCCGCCCGCAGGCGAAAAGGCTCCCCGTTTCAATGGGGAGCTGTCGAGCGAAGCGAGACTGAGGGGCCGTGCGTGGTAGGCGCCCATTTATCTGGCGTCTCACCCGCGGGGTGTCCGCGTAGGGGCCGATGCCCACATCGGCCCGTGTTCCGATATTGTAGCACCCCGTTAAAACGCATCCTCATATTGTTCGTCGATTTTGGACGTCTGTTAAATTGGTGCGTCGGGCCGATGTGGGCATCGGCCCCTACATCCCCGACGGCCCACCCCCTGCCCCCTCCCAGAGGGAGGGGCAAAAATGAAAACCACTGACATTACAAGGAGTTACTTATGCTATGCGCGCAGTAGTCACCCGTGTTTCCTCAGCCTGCGTTGAAATCGACGGCAGCCTCACCGCGCAAATCGGCCAGGGCTTTCTGGTGCTCTTAGGCGTCCACCGGGAGGACACGGAGGAGGACGCCGGGAGGCTTGCGGATCGTGTCTGCGGACTTCGTGTATTTGAGGACGACGGGGGCAAAATGAATCTGAATCTGGCGTCCGTGGGGGGCAGGATACTTTGCGTCTCCCAGTTCACCCTCTTCGCCGACACCCGGTCACGCCGGCCGGGCTTCACCGACGCCGCGAGGCCCGAAAAAGCCATACCTCTCTATGAGCTTTTCATGTCCCGGTGCCGGGACCGGGGCTTTGAGGTCGCCCACGGTGAATTTGGGGCGGACATGAAGGTGGCCTCCGTAAACGACGGGCCCGTGACCATAATTTTTGATACGAGGAGCTGACGACTCATGCTTATAAAATGTATCCCCGTGGGGCATATCGAGGCCAACTGCTACATCGTCACCGATGAGGACACCTTAGAGTGCGCCGTCATCGACCCGGGCGATGAGTTCAACACAATAATGGACTATCTGGAGGAGACGAAGCTCAAGGTCCGGGCCATATTACTGACCCACGGCCATTACGACCACACCGGCGCGGCGGCGGCTCTGGCCGAGGAGACCGGAGCGCCCGTCTGGATACACCGGGCCGACACCGCGCCCAGCCCCGAGTCCTACCGCTACTGCCCGCCGGAGGGCACGAGATTCTACGCCGACGGGGACACGGTGACCGTTGGCTCCCTTAAATTCCGGGTCATGGAGACCCCGGGCCACTCCCCCGGCTCCGTGACGCTTGTGTGCCGGGACGCCCTTTTCACCGGGGACACCCTCTTTGAGGGAAGCTGCGGCCGCACGGACCTTCCCGGCGGGGACCTGGATAAGCTGATGGCCTCCCTCCGGCGTCTGGGGGACATACCGGGAAATTACGAGGTCTGGCCCGGCCACATGGACCCCACCACCCTTGATATAGAGAAGGCCAGCAACTACTACATGAGGTACGCCAAAGGCTTATGAGGCTCATATTTTCAGGACACGACTATAAATACGCGGTGGAGCAGATAATGCTGGCGCTCCTGCCGGGAGCCCGGCCCGACTACTCCCCCGGGGAGCCCAAGGAAAATGAGGACTACGCCAGGGTGGAGCTCATCCCGGGAGAGGATGATTTCACCGCCAATGTGGAGCTTCGCTGGAAGGGCGGGACCTCCCGCGCCTCCGAGAGCGCCAAGGCGGAGCTTTTTCGCGGAAAGCTCAACTATGACCGGGAGAGCCAGCGGATAATCAAGCTCGCCTTTTACCGGGCGGCAATGGAAATAATACCGGAAAAGCCCGTCTGGGGGGCCCTCACCGGCATACGGCCAGGGACAATAATGACGAAGCTTTTGGAGCGGGGCCTCTCCCCCCAGGACGCCGCCGCCAAAATGGAACGGGAATATTTCGTGGACCCGGAGCGGGCGGAGCTGTGCCTTGACACCGCCCGGGCCTCCATGGCGGTAAAGCGAGCCCTTGAGCCGTCTGACATCGCCCTCTATGTGGGCATCCCCTTCTGCCCCACCAGGTGCGCCTACTGCACCTTCGTAAGCCAGAGCGTGGAAAAATCCATGAAGCTCATCCCCGCCTTCCTGTCCGCCCTCCACGAGGAGATAATCGAGACGGCTAAAGTCGCCCGAGAGCTTCGGCTTCGCGTCGTCGCCGTCTACATCGGCGGCGGCACGCCCACAACGCTGTCATCTGAGGAGCTGGGCACGCTCCTTAAATGGCTCCGGGAGGAGTTTGACCTTACCGCCGTTCGGGAATTTTCCGTGGAGGCCGGCCGGCCCGACACCATAACGGTGGAAAAGCTCCGGGCCCTTTCCGGCGTCACCCGGATAAGCATAAACCCCCAGTCCATGTCCGACGCGGTACTTGCCGCCATCGGCCGGCACCACCGGGCGGAGGACATAGTCTCCGCCTACGAGCTCACCCGGCGGGAGCTTCAATGCCAGGTGAACATGGACCTCATAGCGGGTCTGCCCGCCGACACGCCGGAGGGCTTTGAGGACACGTTGCGCCGGGTCCTCGCCATGTCGCCGGAGAACGTGACGGTCCACACCCTGGCCCTCAAGAAGGGCTCCAAAATAACCGAGGAGGACACGAAAAGGCCGGACGAAGCCGCCGTGCGGCGGATGCTGGACACAGCGTCGGTACTGTTGCGAAGGGCCGGCTATAAGCCCTACTACCTCTACCGCCAGAAGTTCATGTCCGGCGGGTTTGAAAACGTGGGCTGGGCGAGGGACGGCGCGGAGAGCCTATATAACATACTCATAATGGAGGAGCTTTGCACTATCCTGGCCATGGGCGGCGGGGGCTCCACCAAGCTCGTGGACCCGGAAGCCGGGCGGATAGAGCGGATATTCGACCCCAAATATCCCAAGGAGTACATCGAGAGCGCGGATAAAATAAAGGCGGACAAGGAGAAGATAGTCCGCTTTTATGAGGAAAACCGGAGGTAGAATATGGCATACGACATAGAGAGAATAAACGGCCTTGTACTCAGCGACCCCGAGGGCTTTGTGCGGAGCGCGGATGAGGCGTATTTTGAGAGAGTCAAAAAAGCCGCCAACGCCATATGCGAAAATCTGGACCGGTGCCCCATCGTGCTCCTCTCCGGCCCCTCCGGCGCGGGAAAGACCACCACCGCCAGGAACATCGAGACGGAGCTGGAGCGCCGGGGAATAAACACCCACACCATATCCATGGACAACTACTTCAACACCCTGGACCTGCGCACCTGTCCCCGCACCCCGGAGGGCGAGGTGGATTACGAATCCCCACGGCTCATGGACATCGAGCTTTTGAACGAGCACTTCGCGGCGCTGTCCCGTGGCGAGGAGATAAAGGTCCCCTACTTCATGTTCACCCGGCAAAAAAGGTCCGTGAGCCAGTTTACCCGGCTCCGCCTTCAGCCCAACGAGGTGGCCATATTCGAGGGCATCCACGCCCTCAACGACATGATAACCGACAAAAATCCCGGGGCCTTCGCCCTCTACATCGCCGCCACCTCCGAGACAGTGTTCCCCGACGGCGAGGTCTTCAGGCCCGAGTGGGTGCGCCTTGTGCGAAGGGTGGTCCGGGACAACAACTTCCGGGGTGCCAGCGCCGAATATACCCTCTCCCTCTGGGATAATGTGATGCGCGGCGAGCGGGAGCACATAACCCCCTACATCCCCAAGGCCCGCCTGCGCCTCGATTCCTCCTTGGAGTACGAGATGAGCGTTCTCGCCCCCATCGCCCTGCCCCTTTTGAAAGAGCTCACCGAAGGGCGCGAGGGCTTTGAGGAGGTCCGGAAGATAATCCCCCTTTTAGAAAAATACGAGCCCCTTTCCGCGGACTTCGTTCCCAGAGAATCCCTCCTTCGTGAATTCATCGGCGGCGGGATATACACCTACTGAAAAAAGCACGCCCGATTTGATGAACTCAAACCGGGCGTTTTCATGTTTTTCTGTCCGTAGCGGTTTTTGGGGAGGAGTTTATCCCCTCGGTCAGGTGCCGCTGGCCGAATATGAAAAGCGCAAGGCATGGCATCATATACACCGCCGCCGCGGCGAAGGCCATGCCGGGCTCGCCGGCATTGAGCCGGCTTAAGTACACCGACAGGGGCCTGGCGCTCTCGTCCCGCAGGAGTATAAGGGGCCCCTCCACCATGCTCCAGTTATCAAAGAAGGTCAGCAGCGCCACCGCCCAGACGGCGCTTTTGCACTGGGGAAGGCAAATCCGGGTGAAAAGTCTGAACTCCCCCGCGCCGTCAAGCCTGGCAGCCTCCAGCGTATCCTTCGGCACACGGGCCATGTATTTTGTCAGAAGGTAGACCCCAAAGGCGGAAAACACCCCGGGCAGGATGACGGCAAGGGGCGTATCAAATGTGCCCAGCCACTTGCTCACAAAATAGTTGGGCACCAGCGTCACCTGATAGGGCATGAGCATCAGCACCGAGAAGCCCAAAAATGTGAGCCTCCTCCCCCGGCTGCGATATCTTGTAAAGCCGTAGGCCGCCAGGGCCGATACCGCCGTGCCGAATACCGTTATGGACACGGTGTACAGGGCCGAAACAAGAAATCTCGCCGCGTAGCTTTTATCGCCCGCCAGCTTCCCGTACTGCTCCACAGTTGGCTTTTCCGGGATGAATTTCAGCTTCACCGGGTCCTTCATATATTCATCCCCGAATATGGCGCCGTAACTGCCGGCGAGCTCCTCTCCCGGCATAAAGGAGCCCGCCACCGTCAAAACCATGGGCGCAAGGAAAAGAAGGGCCAACAGCGTCAGCAGGACCGTCACGAAAAGCCGCCGGAGAAATCCGCTCTTACCCATTTTCCAAATCCCTCCCCACCCGGTCCTCCAGCCAAAATACCGCCGCGGTGATCGCGCCCATTACGGTCAAAAGCACCAGCGCCGCCGCGCAAAGCTTGGGGTAGTCCATGGACATAAAGGTGTTGTTCATGAAGTGCTGTAAAAGGTAGAGGTGATCGTATGGATAGGAGCCCGTCAGCAGATATACCTCCCGGAATATCTTCATGGAATAAATAAGGCTCAGCATCACGACGAATACCATTGTCGGGGCAAGATATGGAAGCTTCACCGTGAAAAACCGCCTGACCGGCCCCGCCCCATCGAGATTTGCCATGCCGATAAGCTCCTCCGGCACCGCCGACAGCGCCGAGGTGAACAGCAGTACGTAAAGCCCCAGGTTTCGCCACAGATACATGAGGAGCACCATCAGGCTCCCCCACCAGGTGTGGAACCAATCTACCGGATCGAGGCCGATGGCGGCGAGGGCCGCGTTTATCGCGCCGTTATGGTGAAAGAGCACCGTCCACACCAGCACCACCGAGGCGGCGGGCACGAACATGGGACATAAAAAGGCCGTCCGAAGCGCTCCCCGCGCCGGCAGGGCGTTTTCCAGAAGCACCGACAGCCCCAGGGCCAGCATCACCGACAGCGTCACCGCCGAGACGCACAAGACAGCCGTGTTCCTGAAGCCCACAAGGAACGCCCGGTTATGAAAAAGCCTTATAAAGTTCGAAAATCCCACAAATTCCCCGCCCACGGGCTTCGATACCAGCGCGTAATATATTATCATCCCAAAGGGTATGACAAAAAATATCAGCGTCCCCAAAAGGCTCGGGAAAAGGAACAGCAGTGACCGAAACCTTGTCCCGCGCGAAAGTCCGTTCCTCATAACATCACCCCAGCTCGGAAAGATACAGCGACACGCGGCTCTGTATATGCTCCAGCGCCTCGTCAAGGGTGGCGTCCCCGTTATCGTAGGCCATGAATTCCGTGTAGATGACGTCGTTATATATGGCGTAGTCAACCCGGTTCACATGGTCGGCCAGCGCCATATATTCGTAAATGACCTCCTTCTGACTGTCTGAGTACGCCGGCTCGCCGGAGAAGGCAGTCGCCGAGGCGAGATACTCCTCAAACAGCGCCTTTGAGACCGGGTAACCGCCCTTCAACTCCAGCTTGTCCAGCAACATGTATTTCAAAAATTCCGACGCGCCCCGCTCAGCGCCGCCCTTTATCACTCCGAAATAGTGGTTCGACTTAACTATTACGCCGTAGCTTTTCTCGTTTGGCACCGCCACCGGCACATAGCCGCTATCCAGCGCGGACGGGTTAAATAGATAAAGCGGGTGTGGAACGCCGGCGTCCAGCTCGTAGTCGTTTGGAAGATCGCCAAAGTATTTGAAAACCCTTCTGAAGCTCGGATCGTCAAAATACGCCTCGCCTTTTTCAAGGTCTATCCAGTTATCTCCGCACACCTGCAGGAAGTGGAAGAACTCCTCGTTGTAATTGGCGGGATAGGTCTCCTCCACCATGTCAAGAAAATCCTCAAGGCCCGTAAACTCCCGGGCGTCCTTTTCCGGGAGCATGAAGGTATCAAGCTCGACGCCGTCAGGCAGGAAGTATACTGTCCCGTCCACCTTCAGGGCCTCAGTCACGTTCGGAAAGAGCACCCCGTCCTCAAAAAGCTCCGGGGCCGTCTCCTCCAGGGACGCCAAAAGGCCCTTTTTCGCGTAACCGTACATGGCGCCGTACTCCCCGATTACCAGGTCCACCTCCCCGTTGGCGACGGCGAGGTTGAGCGCGGCCAGGTCCGCATGGGAATACCTGGTATCTATTACCGCGGTGTAATCCTCATTTGAATTGTTGAAATCGGCGATCGCCTTATCGTAATAGCCGGAGGACGCCGCTATATGTATGACGGTCTTTTCCATCGGGGCGTCCGTGGGATTTGGCGCGCCGCCCAGGTCCCTTTCGGTCAGGAGCGTCAGCCTGTCCGCTGTGTATAGCAAAAGGTCCCCGTTCCCGGCCCTGAGCCTTGCCGCCCTGGTGTCGGCCTTCGTGCTGAGCCGCCCGTAGGCTGTCACGCTCTCTCCGTCGGTCCTGTATAGGTCCCCATCGCTCAATAGCCACCCCGTAACGCCGTCCGAGGCGCAGGCGTCCACCCGGAAGGGCACGGAAAGTCCCTCCGCCTCAAGGGCGGCCGTCCCCGGCTCCACCGGACACAGCCACGTGCTTTTCCACGTCTCCGCGCCGTCCCGGGTTTGCGCCCTGCTCAACACCGCGTACAGCGTGCCTCCCACTGTCAGCATACCCCGCGCCGAGTAGGCGTATCCTCTCTCCTCCGGTAAGGCTACGGCCTCCCCGTTTCTAAAAAGGCCCTCGTTTGAGTATACATACAGTCCCTCGCCGTCGGAAAAGGCGTTTGCCGCTCTGCCCAGCTTGGCCTTTTCGGTATACCCCGCCTCTTTATCCGAAATGAGCCTGCCGGTGCCGTCGGAGGTGGTGACAAACGCGTAGGACGACATTTGCGGGTCTGATCTTTCCGTCACATTGAGGTCCCTGTCCAGCGTGATAAGCTGCCGGAGCGTTCCCGTCGCGTTCGCGTTGACCAGCACGAGATAGCCGTTGCCCGTGTACACGCTGTCCACTATCCCGGCCGCTCCCAGCTCCCCGGCGGTGACGACCCGGACATTCCCGCTCACCTCGGGAATCTCCTCTTTTTTCCCGCCGCACCCGGCAAGCCCCGCCGCCACGGCCAGCGCCGCCAGCGCAAGGCATAAATTTTTTCGTACTCTCTCCGTCATTTTTTCACTCCCCCTGTCTATTTCCCCTATCCGGGTCCGTGCTCTTTGGCGTTACTATTGCAGTAGTCACCTTTTGATAATCTTACTACAACAATAGTCACTTGTCAATGAATATTTTTAATGCTGTTCTCGTCAAAAAAAGAGCCCCCAATGGGAGCTCTTTTTTGAATGTGGATTCTTTTTGGGTTTACTCTGGCCATCTGGTGAGCAGGTAGCTGGCGCTCTCCACCTGGGAGCGGGACAGCTCACGGCCCCAGTGGACGGAGGAGTTGTAATTGCCCTCGGCCACGGTGACGCTGTCGGCGTTCACCTTAAGGACTATGACGGAGTGGGTGTCATTGTTTATCCGCAATATGTCGCCCACGCGCACATTCTCAAGTCTCACGCCCGTCACGCGCCTTGCCGGCAGGTCCCCGAAGGCCGCGTCGGAGAGGAGGAAGGCGAAGCCCGCGCAACCGTAGCCCACGTTGAATATCCCGCCATGCCAGGCGTAGGAGTTTTCGTTCGTCCATCTGGTCCCCTCGGGGTAGCGCTCCTTCATGGCCATGATGGAGTTGTAAGCCTTCCGCTCGTCAAGGCCGTCCGACGGCTTTTTGAGCTCCACCTGGCTCATGCGCATGAGCACCGCCGCGGCCTGGGCCCGGTTCAGGGCGGCGGAGCCCTCAAAGAGCCCGTTGTCGCACCCGTTCATAACGCCCTTGACGTAGACCCACCGTATGGCCGCTATCTCGTCGGGGCTGTTTAAGGAAAGGTCCGGTATACGGGCCTCTACGGCCTCAAGCTCTTTGACATCAGGCATGACCGCGCCGGCGGATTTCAAGGCGTTGGCGCTCATGAGGGCCACCTCCGCCCTGGTCATGGCCCGCGTCTCGTCCCGGCCAAGGGCAAAGTCCGCGCCCATAAAGACATTTTCAGCAAAGCATACCCCCACATATGGGGTGTACCAGCGCTCCCGGGAGCCGGACCAGGCCCTCAGCTCCTCGGGGAAGAGGAGCCGGGCCGTCATCGCGGCAAACTCCGCGAAGCTCACCCGGCCCGAGGGGGCGTACCGCCCGTCCCCCACGCCGTTGACATACCCTCTCGCCGCCGCGTCGTCTATGTAGCTTTTTGCCCAGTGGTCCTCCGGCACGTCCTTAAAATATCCGGCGTCCGCCGGCACGGCCAGCGTCGCGGCCATTGAAAGCAATAAAATAATTGAAAATATGCGTTTTTTCACCAAAAACGCCCCCTTTCCGTACTCATTTTAGTACAGAACGGGGACGTTTTCAACAGGTGTTTTATGGGTTTTTCATATGCCGCTGGCGCCGTAGTTTGAGAGGACACGGGCGCTGGGGTCGGTGACGTTACAGCCGGGCCAGGTGGGGTTGGGCATCCAGAAATCAGCTATCATCTCCGCCTGACCGGGGTAATATTTCTCGAAAATCTCACGGTACAGGAGACTTTCCTTCGTAAAGGGCGTGCGATAGGCGTATTTTTTACGCTTTTCCTCAAACTCCGCGTCGGTATAAAGGCCGTTTGCGTACTCCTTGAGGTCGTCCACCATGGAGTGGCCCACCGCGTCGGAGAAGGCCGCCTTCTGCCGCCAGAGTATGGCCCCGGGCAGGATGTTATCCGCCTCGAAGGCGTGGCGGAGAAGGTACTTGCCCATGTTGTAGGTGTTCATCTTCATGGCCGGGTCCACGCTCATGACGTATTTCACAAAGTCCAGGTCCCCGAAGGGCACCCTGGCCTCCAGGGAGTTTACGGAGATGCACCTGTCGGCCCGGAGGACGTCGTACATGTGAAGCTCCCGTATGCGCTTCTGGGCCTCAAGCTGAAATTCCTCGGGGCTGGGGGCGAAGTCGGTGTACTTATACCCGAAAAGCTCGTCTGAAATTTCGCCGGTGAGCAGAACGCGGATGTCCGTGGTCTCATGTATGGCCTTGCACACAAGGTACATGCCCATGCTTGCCCTGATGGTGGTTATGTCCCAGGTCCCAAGGGCTTTTATGACGGTCTCTAAGCTTGCCAAGACATCGTCTCTCGTCATATATACCTCGGTGTGGTCCGCGCCGATGAAGTCCGCCACCTTGCGGGCGTATTTTAAATCTATGGCGTCCTTGTCCATGCCGATGGCGAAGGAGCGTATCTTTTTGCCAAGTATCTTGGCGGCGATGGCGCACACAAGGCTTGAGTCCAGCCCGCCCGACAGCAAGAAGCCCACCGGGGCGTCGGAGTCCAGGCGCTTTTCCACGGCGGCGATGAGCCTGCCCCGGATGCCGGCGCAGACCTGATAGGAAGATGCCGTTATGTACTCCCCCTCCACCTTGGCGATATCGTTGTAGCACACGAATTTCCCGTCCACCCAGTAGTGTCCCGGGGGGAAGGGCAGTATTTTTTTGCAAAATGGCGTCAGGTTCTTAGGCTCGCTGGCGAAAACTATCGACTCATCCTCAAGATAGCCGTAATAGAGGGGCCTTATGCCGATGGGGTCACGGGCGGCGATAAGCCCGCCCCTTTTGACGTCGTAGATTATCATGGCAAACTCCGCATCAAGCCGCGCGAACATGCCAAGGCCCAGCTCCTTATAGAGGGGCAGTATGAGCTCGCAGTCGGAGTCGGAGCGGAAGGTATATTTCTTCGCCATCCTGCGCTTCGGCGGCCGGAAATTATATAGCTCCCCGTTGCAGACCACCATGTTCCCCTCAAGCTCAAAGGGCTGCATCCCCTCCTCCGTAAGGCCCATTATGGCAAGGCGGTGGAACCCCAGCCAGCCCTCGCCGGCCTCCACGAACCGGGACATGTCGGGTCCCCGGCTCACGGTCTCGTTGAAGCCCTCCATTGCAAGCTCGATTGGTATGGAGCGGCGGGTAAAGCCGATTATAGAGCACATTTTAAACCCCTCCTATGCAAAAAAGCGCGGAAATATCCCCATAAACGAAGATAAATCCGCACCCTTGTGGATTTCACTGTTTAACGTGTTGCATTTTACACTATCCGCGCACCGTTTGTCAAGGCATTTTTGCAGGACTTGATTTTTAAAATTGCATTTTGGATAACTGACCAAAAACCGGCCCCAAAGGCCGGGGTTTTTGGGCTTTAAACAGCGTTGACATCGGCCGGTTTTGCGCCTATAATCTTATTAAAATGGACAAAAAGGGGCTGAAATACCATGGTCAAGGTAAATACCAACTTTCAAAAGCTCCCCGGCGGGTATCTTTTTCCCGAGATAGGCCGCCGCACACGGGCCTTTCAGGCCACAAATCCCCCCATGCCGCTTATACGCATGGGCATCGGCGACGTGACCCTCCCCCTGGCCCCGGCGGTCATCGAGGCACAGCTTCGGGCCACCGAGGAGATGGGCAAAAAGGAGTCTTTCCGCGGCTACTGCGAGGAGACCTGCGGGGCCTACGATTTTCTCCGCTTCGCCATTCAGCGCGCCTACAAAAAGCAGGGCGTGGACATAGCCGACGATGAGATTTTCGTCTCCGACGGGGCCAAGTCCGACTGCGGCAACATCGGCGATATATTTTCAGCCGACAACGTGGTGGCGGTCTGCGACCCGGTGTACCCGGTGTATGTGGACACCAACGCAATGGCGGGAAGGGCCGGTGATTACGACGGCGAGAAGTGGACGAACCTTGTCTATCTGCCCTGCACCGCCGAAAACGGCTTCTTCCCCACCCTTCCGGAGCGCGTGCCGGATATGATCTACATCTGCTCCCCAAATAACCCCACCGGCACGGCGGCCACATATGACCAGCTGAAGGTCTGGGTGGACTACGCAAACGAGCACGGGAGCGTCATACTTTATGACTCGGCCTACGAGGCCTTCATAACCGAGCCCGGCATCCCCCACAGCATATTTGAGGTGGAGGGCGCCAAGACCTGCGCCATTGAGTTCCGGTCCTTCTCAAAAAGCTCCGGCTTCACCGGCAACAGGTGCGCCTACACCGTGATTCCCAAGGACCTTGTCCGTGACGGCGTGTCCCTCCGGGACATGTGGAACAGGCGCATGGGCACAAAGTTCAACGGCGTGCCCTACATCATCCAGCGTGGCGCCGAGGCGGCCCTCTCCGACATCGGCTGGGAGCAGTCCATGGAGAACGTCCGCTACTACTTAAATAACGCGAAGGTCATACGCGAGGCCCTTTCCGGCGCGGGGCTCTCCGTCTACGGCGGCGTGAACGCCCCCTATATCTGGTGCGGCACCCCCGACGGACTGGGCTCCTGGGAGTTTTTCGACAAGCTCCTCCACGAGGCCTGCATCGTCACCACCCCCGGCGCGGGCTTTGGCCCCTCCGGCGAGGGATATATACGCCTCACCGCCTTCGGAACCTATGAAAATACCTGCGAGGCCATGGAGAGGATTCGGAAGCTCCTCCGCTGAAAAAGAAACGGTCGCTGGACTATTAAGGAGATCATATGGGAAAAGCATATTTGATACTTGAGAACGGAAAAAGGTACGAGGGGCGGTCTTTCGGGAAGGCCGGTACAAGCGTTGGCGAGCTTGTTTTCACCACCGGCATGACGGGTAATGTGGAGAGCCTTACGGACCCCAGCTATTTCGGTCAGCTGGTAATTTTTACTTTCCCGATGTTTTGTAATTACGGTGTCGCCGACGCGGACATGGAAAGCTCATCCATCCATGTCCGCGGAGCTGTAGTTAGGGAGGTTTGCGCCGAGCCCTCCAACTTCCGGTGCCAGGAGGACATTCAGACCTTCATGGAGCGCATGGGCATCGTGGGCATCTCCGGCGTGGACACCCGGGAGCTTACGCAGATG
>CANQUO010000009.1 GCA_947627085.1 uncultured Oscillospiraceae bacterium | reverse complement strand
CCGCAGATACGCAATATCTCCGCCATCCACTATGAGCCGGACAGGATGATCTTCTTCACCGCAAAGGGAAAAGCCTTCTGCGAGGAGCTTATGCGTGATGGGCGCGTGCAGGTGCTGGGCTACACCAGGTATAAAGAGATGATCCGCCTGTCCGCAAAGGCGGTTCCCGTCCCGGAGGACGAGCAGGAAAAGTGGATCGACAGGATTTTTTTAGAGCAACCCTACCTCTCCAACGTCTACCCCGGCGACACGCGAAAGCTGGCGGGGATCGCTTTTGAGATCAGGGACGCGGAAATCGAGTATTTCAATCTCGGCGTCAATCCGATTTTCCGGGAGAGTTACACATTTGGCGCTGGAAATCTCAGGCGAAAGGGGTATAATATATCCGATACATGCATCGGCTGTGGCAAATGCTTGAAAAACTGCCCCCAGCGGTGCATTGAGCCGGGAAAGCCCTACCGCATCCTGCAAAATCATTGCCTCCACTGCGGAAATTGCGCCGCAATCTGCCCCGTTGATGCCGTTGTGAGGTGTGGGGCTTGCGGAATGGAGGCGGCGGGGATATAATAGGGGGCGGACAAACGGCATGACGGGAGGAACAGAGCATATGGCGCAGATCATAAAAGACAACATTTTGATCGCCGAGGTGGAGACGAAAAACATCATGACGAGATCCAATCTCCCGGTTGGCGGATACTCCGTCAATCCCTACGTCGGCTGTACCCATGCCTGCAAGTATTGCTACGCCTCGTTTATGAAGCGCTTTACCGGGCACACGGAGGAATGGGGAACCTTCCTTGATGTGAAGCACTGGCCGGAGATCAAAAACCCGCAGAAGTATTCCGGTCAGCGGGTGGTGATTGGCTCGGTGACCGACGGTTATAATCCGCAGGAGGAAATTTTCGGCGCTACCCGCAAACTGCTGGAACAGCTTCGCGGCAGCGGCGCGGATATTCTGATTTGCACGAAATCCGATCTTGTCCTGCGGGACCTCGACCTCTTGAAAGAGTTGGGTCAAGTGACGGTATCCTGGTCGATCAACACGCTGGATGAGAACTTCAAGAACGACATGGATAGCGCCGTCAGCATTGAGCGTCGCATAGCCGCCATGAAGCAGGTATACGACGCCGGTATCCGCACCGTCTGCTTTGTGTCGCCGGTATTTCCGGAAATCACGGATTTTGAAGCGATTTTTGAGCGGGTCAGAAACCAGTGCGACCTCTTTTGGCTGGAAAACCTCAATCTTCGCGGCGGCTTCAAAAAGACGATTATGGACTATATTGCGGAAAAACATCCGAGCCTCGCACCGCTTTATGATGAAATTTACAACAGGCACGACCGCAGTTACTTTGTGGCGCTCGAAAAGAAGGCGGAGGAAATGGCGAAGAAGTACGACTGTCCCTTCGTGGACAACGAGATGCCCTACGGCCGCGTTCCGCAGGGGCACCCTGTTATCGTAGATTATTTCTACCATGAGGAAATCCGAGGTTCTGATAATACTGGCAGACGAAATGCGAGAACGGCGGTGAAAGAATGACACAGTCAGAGCGCCGGATATTTTTGGTTCGCTTTTTCCTGAACGAGAATCCGCGGTATCGGGATTTGCGGATTCCCTCTGATGAGGCGGAGCAGAAAATGTTGCTTCGCGCCCTGATGAACGTCCGGTCGCCCCGGCCTATCGGGGACGAATTTCTGGCGGCGCAGGATGAATATCTGCGTGAGGAGACTGGGCGGAAGGGCGTCACGGATATAGCCGATCTTGCGCCCGTGGAGCCGGGTATCTATCTATGGCAAGGGGATATCACCACCTTAAAATGCGGCGCTGTCGTCAACGCCGCAAACTCGGGGCTTACGGGCTGTTATATCCCGTGCCACGGTTGTATTGACAACGCTATTCATACCTACGCCGGAGTACAGCTGAGGTTTGCCTGCAATGAGCTCATGGAAAAGCAAGGACACGAGGAGCCCACCGGGCGGGCCAAGCTCACCCCCGCTTTCAATCTGCCCTGTGAGTATGTTTTACATACCGTCGGCCCGATCATCGTTGGCCGCGTGACCCAAAGGGACCGGGAACTGCTGGCCTCCTGCTACCGCTCCTGTCTGGAACTGGCAAGGGAGAACGGCATCAAAAGCGTGGCGTTCTGCTGTATCTCCACGGGGGAATTTCACTTTCCGAATGAGGATGCCGCGAAAATCGCCGTGGACACTGTGCGGAGGTTTAGAGGCGAAATTGAGGTAATCTTCAATGTTTTCAAGGATATCGATTACAAAATCTACCGGGAGCTACTCGGATAATATAGACCGGCTCCGGGAGGCGCTGGACAAAGCGGATGCCGTTGTGATCGGCGCGGGCGCGGGACTGTCCACGGCGGCGGGTTTTACCTATGCCGGAGAGCGGTTCGAGCAGTATTTCTCCGACTTTGCCGAAAAATACGGCTTTTCCGACATGTACTCCGGCGGGTTCTACCCCTACCCTACCCCGGAGGAATTTTGGGCCTATTGGAGCCGGTATATTTATGTAAACCGATATCTGGACCCTCCGAAGCCGGTCTATGACGATCTGTTGGCGCTGGTGCGGGATAAGGATCATTTCGTCATCACCACAAATGTGGACCACTGTTTTCAGAAGGCCGGTTTTGAGAAAAAGCGGCTTTTCTACACCCAGGGGGACTACGGCCTCTTTCAATGCTCCGAGCCGTGCCGTCAGGAGACCTTTGATAACGAGGACACGATCAGGAAGATGATTGAGCGGCAAAGTGATATGCGTATCCCCTCCCAGCTTCTCCCCCGCTGTCCCCATTGCGGCAAACCCATGACCATGAATCTCCGCTCTGACGATAAGTTTGTGGAGGATGAGGGCTGGCACCGGGCGGCGGCGCGGTACGAGGATTTTCTGCGGACGCGGGAAAACGGGCGTATCCTCTTTTTGGGGCTTGGCGTCGGCTACAATACGCCGGTCATTATCAAATACCCATTCTGGCGCATGACAGCGCGGAACAAGGCGGCGATCTACGCCTGCGTAAACTCCGGCGAAGCCGTCTGCCCCAGGGAGATCGCCGGTCAAGCGATCCTGCTTGACGCCGACATAGCCCACGTGCTTCGGGACATGTGAGGAAATAGTCAAAAGGGGCGTGAAAAGCGGAACATATTCCTACTCTTTTTCACAACCCCAGCCGGAGAAAGAAATGCGGTTGGCAATCCTTTCATCATGCCCTTATAGAACTATTCAAGCCTCCGGCTTAGCCGGAGGCTTTGACTGATTTATGCAGACTTAATCAGCGATATGCTCCGCCTGTACAAGCGTGTGGACAAACCGCCGGGAAACTGTGACCACGCCATCCAGACTGACTGCGTATCTGAGCGCCCAGAAGGTGGGAATTCCCTTTTCGGTTCATTCCTTGCCCGCAGGGACGCGCTTTTCCTCAAAATTGATCCTCTTTTCCTCCACCACCAGGGGCCTGTTCATGATGCGTGTATTCATGGCCATGATGTATTCACCCAAAAAGCCCAGGAAGGCCAGCTGGATGCCGCCCATGAAGAAAACCGCTATCATGGTCGGGGCGTAGCCGGCGGCAAAGGTGTTCCAGGCGACCAGTTTGGCAACAAGATACACAAGGCCCAAGAGGAAGCTCACCAGCGCCACGCCAAAGCCGAAGAATTCAGCTATGCGCATCCCCACCTTGGTGTAGCTGGTGAAGCTGAGCATGGTCGCGTCAAAGAGTGTGTAAAAGTTGTTATGGGTCTTTCCCGCCCGACGGAGAGGCTGTTCATATTCGATCTCATATCTCTCAGGCCCCAGCTCCGCTACGATGCCTCGTATGAACGGTGTCGGGTCGTGGAGCTGACGAAGTGTCTCCACAAAGCTCCTGTCATAGAGGCCAAAGCCCGTGAACTGCTCAATAAACTCAACGGTGCTCATTTTGCGGATAAGCTTATAGTAACACCCGCGCAAAAAATAGAGAATCGGGTTCTCACGGCTCCTCGTCTTTTTTCCGATGACGATCTTGTACCCTTTTTCCCATGCCTCCACGAAACTAGGTATAAGCTCCACCGGGTCCTGAAAGTCAGCGCACATGGTAATAGCGCAGTCGCCGCTTGTCTGGAGCAGGCCATAGAAAGGGCTGTTGAACTGACCGAAATTTTTGCAGTTGAATATAGCCCTGACCTGTCTGTCCTCCGCGCATATGCTCTCTATTATGTCCCGTGTCCCATCCACAGACTTGTTGTCAATGAACAGGATCTCGTAATCGTAGGCGGGGCAACTATTTATAAGCTCATCCTTTACCGCCTCGTATATCGCCCGAACGTTCTCCGCCTCGTTGTAGCAGGGGATCATAACGGAGATGGTCTTTTTCTCTGTTTCCACTTTATAAAACACCGCCTTATAGCCGTGATCTGAGCTCGATTCACGTGGAGGAACCACCGTATTCTTCAAGCATCAGTTTTTTTAGTCTTCCCAGGATATCGATTTTCCGTATTATACGCGCAATAAGCATTAAAACAAAGGTATATATAATTGCCAAAATCACATACAGGATAAGCTGTATATAGAAGCCGGCATTGGGGGCGAGCAGAAGCGCCGCCTTATACATGATGATATGTCCGACGTACAGTGCCAGCGTAAATTCGGCGCACCTGCTGAATACCAGGGAAAATAACGTATGGATCGATGCCTTTTCCGACATGACTATGCTCACGAAAACGGCCAGAAGTCCAATACATATGAAGTCGGTCCGGTTTCCTCCCTCAAAATACATGATCGTCAGCGCCAAAGCTAAAAATACAAGCTCAATGGCAGTCAGGAGCCTTGTGCCGGTTTTTGAAAAATTGACAGTTCGCAGTTTATGAGCGGCGCACCACACCAGAGCCCCCAAGCTCATTCCGGCCCAGCCTCTCAAAAGCTCACCCGTTATAATGCCTGTCCATCCACCGGCTATACGCCTGGATGTCATCGATAACCACCCGTAGATCAGTAACGTCAGTACCGGGCTTATAGTATATAAAAATGCCTCTTTCTTTTTTTGAACAGCCATATAAAAGGCGGGAGACAAAACCAGAACAGTCGAAAGATACCAAAGTGAATTTAAAAATTCATTCTCACGTAATCCGGAGGAATATAACAAGAGAATATCAAATAAACCGTATTTTCCAACATTGACGGCCTCAGTATAGCCCGATGTGAAAGCAAGCATCCAAGCCGGATATGACATGAGCGTAAACGGAATAGCATATATAGCGAACCGCTTGTATTTCTCCCAGGTCCACCTCAGCGCGTCCCTGGCCCCAGCTTCCGGGTTCCTCACGGCTTTTTCCACGCAGAAATACCCCGTAAGCATAAAGAAAAACTCAACAGCCAAGTACCCTCCGGAAAACGGCAGGTGGAAATCGATTACCTTTTCCCGAACCAAATTATTCGCATGATAAATGACGATCACAAACGCGAACAGGAACCTGAAAAAATCGATCTCACTGTTTCTGCGTACCCCCCCGGCTGGGATTTTATGGGTTCTATCACGGAAGTGTTTTCCTTGCTGTTCATTCTACGGTCTCCTCCGTTATTGTTTTTTTACCCAATCGACGGTTTTTTTTATGCCTTCCTCAAACCCGACCCGGGGAAAAAAGCCCGTGTCGGTTAGGAGGGCGGAGATGTCCGCCGATAAATGCATGACCTGCCGCTCACCGTAGGGAATCTCACCAAAGCCCAGAGGGAGAGCCTGGTCGACGGCGTCCCGAATGGTCTCGATGTAGCGCCGCAATGACCTCGCCTCACCGCTTCCCAGCGGATAAACCGCCCCATCGGTGCCGCGCTCAGCCATGCAAATGAGAGCATGTGCCGCGTCGGCGGCGTATATGTAATCCCATATCTGCTCGCCCGCCGTCAGAGCCGGACGCTCACCGGCCAGGAGCTTTCGTATAGTAGATATGACCATTGTGCCATCCCCGTCATGGGGGCCGTACACGGATAAGATTCTGGCCCAGACATGCGCCACGCCTAATCTGGCGGCCTCCACGCGACTCATCTGGCCGGCACAGAGCTTTGCCATTCCATAGCCGTTTTCGGGAAAAGCCGGCGTTTCAGGCCGTAGCTCATAGTCGTAGCGCCCATACTCCGCCTGGCTGCCCGCGCCCACGAATACCCGACAGCCCAGGTCGGAGGCGGCACGGACGGCGTCTATCGTGTAACCGATGTTTCGAATCTGCACCGGCATATCGTCCCGGCCCGGCCCGACGGTGTCCGTCCAGCCCAGGTGGAAAAAGACATCGCACCTCTCTTCCACAAGCTCGGAAATGCTTCGGATTCTGGACAAATCGCGGAAAATTATTCTCACGCCATCAGGCAGTGCCGCCGCCCGTGGGCTTTCCGGGCGGCAGACGGCATAAACGACACACCCACGTCCCAGGAGCTCCTCACACAGCGCCACGCCGATTGCCCCGGTGGGACCGGTGACGACAGCGGTACGAACAGGTCTTTCCCGATTCATCGCAAGTCCTCCGTCAATGGTATGAACATATTTTTTTCCAGCTCCTCTCTCGGCAAAAACGGGGCCAGGTCCTCCAGTGGGGGACTGACCATGGTACCGTCGGGGAGGCGTTTGGAGCTACTCTTGGGCTCCCAGACCTGTTTCGTGTCCGTAAAAATCTCGCACATCGCATACCCGGGTTGAGACATGACCTCCGGGATCACCCTCATCACCTCGTCGTTTGAGTGCGCTGAATAGTAGGGATATCCAAATGCCTCCGCTATCCTTTTGAAGATTGGGAAAGAAAGGTCTCCCGACTCTTCGCCGATCCCCACCTTGCTGTGCTCGCTGAACAGATTGCTCTGCGTTATCCTTATGGAATGATACCCCTGATTGTTGATCAGGAACAGCTTGATCGGCAGTCTGTTTGTTACAACTGTCTGAAGCTCCTGAAGGTTCATCATGATCGAACCGTCCCCTTCAAGGCACACGGTGTCCCTTCTGCCTCCCGCGATACAAAGACCGATGGCCGCGGGCAGTCCGTAGCCCATGCTGGCGATGGCGTTGTTGATGATGAATCTGGTCCCCTTCTTTATGACCCACGCCTGATGACCGGCCACACAGCAGGCCCCGTTTGAGACGGCCGTAAGGCTCCCCTCCGGTAGCAGTTGACTTATTCCGCGTATAAATGCGTACACATTTACGTGGTCTGTCCCCTCGGCCCACTGGCGCGGCTGGACTACCGGGTATTTCTCCTTCCAGCTCCGGCACGCGTTCAGCCATGTCGTATTGTTGAACAGCTTCGCCCCTTCAGGTAGCGCGTCCGCCACTCCACAGCAAAAGTCCCTGGCGTCCGCCCAGATGGGCATGTCCACATGAAGCGTGTGTTTCTTCATCTCGGCCCTGTCGATATCCACCATGATGACCTTGGCGGCTCTGGCCCAGCTCTTATAATCGTACCCCACCTGACGTATAGAGAGGCGCGTTCCTATCGCCAGTAGCAGGTCTGCGTTTTGTACGGCGAAGTTCCCGGCGCGTTCACCCATATTTCCCCCTCGGCCTACGTAGAGGGGATGGGCGTCCTCCATAAGATCGATAGAGTTCCAATATGTGACCACGGGGACGTTGAGCTTTTCCACCATCCTGCGGAAGTCCTCGAAGCCTCCCGAAAGCCTGACGCCGCCGCCCGCGTATATGACGGGCCGTTTCGCCCTCCTGACCGCCTCGATCACAGCCTGAATATCCTCGTCGGAAACTGTGGGCGGGAGCTGTCCATCGTCCTCCGCAGGGTCATACCCCCGAAGTACGTCGGTTTCGATCTTCATCCCCTGGAAATTCACCGGAATATCCAGCCACACCGGCCCAGAACGGCCAGTCGTGGCCAGGCGCCACGCCTTTTCCAACATATAGCGTATATCCGCCGGGTCCTCCAGCATCGCGGCGTATTTTGTCATGGGCAAAACCGACTTTACGATATCGTACTCCTGATCCCCTACCGCCCGGAGCTTAAGTCCGTCGGTAAATGTCATGCCATATCTCGCCGTTGTGTCATAACGCACCTGCCCGGAGATGATAAACATCGGTATGCTGTCAAGCCACCCGCCCACCACTCCCGTGAGGGCGTTGGTGCCCCCCGGCCCGGTGGTCACGCACACCGCGGCAATCTTGTTATCAAGTCTCGCGTATGCCTCCGCCGCCATGGCGCATGCCTGCTCGTGGTGGTTATAGGTGACGTGCAAGCCCGGATGATGCCCCAGCGCGTCATTGAGATGCATAGCTCCGCCCCCGACCACCGAAAACACATCGGTGACCCCATGGGCAACAAGAAAATCCGCTATGTAATCGGCAAGACGTTGAAGCATGAGGGGAAACTCCTTTCATAACAGGTACTATTTTCCTGCACGGCTCTTTTTCTCTTCTTTGAGAAGCTTTTTGTTCTGTCGGCGCAAATCTATATCGTATACAACAGTAAACAGCTTGAAAAATAAGCTTTTTGGCAGTATCTTATACAAAACACGTTCTATTTTAAACACAGTATTTTGCGGTGAGAGCTTCCTTTCGTAATCTCTCCAAAGCGATTTTTCAAGATATTCGTCAAAAATTTCCTTGTCTGGGTGAAGGGTATCTCTATGCCATGGAAACTGTCCGAGGAATCGATATGTATGATAAATCACCGGGTGCTCACGGGCATATTCGATTTCTTTTCTGGCAATACGTGTGTTCTTCATCGTTTTAAAGTATATATCGTCTGAATACGCCCTGTATAGCGGAGGGAAATTATACTCCTGCGGCAATCTCAGGATGTGTCCGGCACACACGATGTTCAGCAGGTCCTGATCCGGCGCCGGGTACCTGGCTCTGACATTTTCAATGTGGTATATAAGCTTATCCATCCATTTACCGTTTATCCAGTTGGCGGCATTGATAAGCATAACACCTGAATTATGCTTTAATATTGTTTTATATGTAATATCCACTTCCGCTTTTGTCATCATAGAACAGAGGGTCATGGCAATACAATTATTGGCAAAATCAAGTTGTAAAAGCGGCTTTAAGCTACCTGTTATGATCGTGTCACTGTCCAAATAGAGAAGCCTTTCCACGTCCGAGTGGATATATTCAGGGAAAAAAAGCCGGATATTCGCGGCGTAGCCATTTCTCCACATGGGAATGTTGTAGGACATGATCTTCTCAACTACTAACGCCGCGTCAATAAGGACTACTTTCCTTCCGTACTCATCGGCAAGTCGCTTATAACGCGCCTTATTCACCTTGCTCACATTGTCAAGGGCAAGGTACACAGTGATTTTTTCAATATCACGGTTGTTCATGAACAAAGATGTCATGGAAACACCCGCAAACGGCGCGTAATTTTCGTCGCAGCAGTAGAGGACGTTGAGCTCATTTTTTCCTGTCTCATTCATGCGCAAAGTACCTCCCGCTTTGTACAATGTATGTCCAGTTGATATCTATACGGTTTTGTTTACGGAAACATTTTTCCGAACAAGCCTGCTGTTATGTCCAGCTTTTGCAATCAATCTAATTAGCCACTTTGCTCTAAATATATCCAGCACAGCTACAATCAAACACGCAAGGCTGCCCGGCGTTTCATATCCGTTGTCGATCCGCCAGAGGAGCGGATTTTTGCGATAGTCCGGTAGCTCTCGGGTCAATATTGTTCTGACATGTTCGTAGTAATCATCGGCTATATCCTTTCTGTAGTTCTGATACGTGTCTATATATGAAGCGAATATATGTCGCAACGCGATATACTCCATCTCATCTACGAGCTCTTTATTTTCCGTAGTTTTGGCTGCCTCATTTATGTAAGTAGCCAATGGCGCCACATATGACCTGTATTTCAGCTCAAAATCGTTTGCATTTTGCGTAACAGAAAGCTGGTTATAGTAATAGTTATATATCGTTTTTCTCACCAGTTGACCCCTGTTTTTCTCAGCTATTGCAAAGCTGTATAAGAAACACGCATCATGGGACAAATAAAAGCTGTTCCTATAAAACAAATTATTATCAACAATAACTGATTTACGAAGTATTGCAGCGTAAAGGAAGGAAATAGGTATAATAATATTCTTCTTTTCAAAGGTCCGCTCTCGGTAAATTGTGCCGTCAGGTAAAACCTCCTGGTACTGCCCCGTAACTCTATCTGCTCCTGTCTCCTTTGCCTTTTGCGCTAAAACCTCAAGGCAGTCTGGCTCCATCCAATCGTCCGCGTCGTTGAAAAGAATATACTCCCCCTTCGCGGCACGCATACCGGCATTCCACCCGACAAGGGCGTCGTGCTGGTCCAAGTGGAGGTATTGCGTCTGAATCTCAGGGTGCTCTTCGTGAAAGCGCTGAAATACCTCCTCCGTATTATCCGTGGCGCCGTTATTGATCATCACTATCTCAAAATCTTTGAAGCTCTGCGACGCGCACGCCTCCAGCGCCTTGCCAAGCAGGTGTCCGTAGTTATAACATAGTATCATCACGGAAATAAATGGCCTATCATTTTTACTTTCCGTGCTATTTTCTGCTGGATTTACTCCGTTGGTATTATTTGTTGTGTTTACCTTTTCCATATATAACATGCCTCCTGGTTTTTGAAATAATAACAGCCGTTTGGAGCAGTAAATGCACCCCGTACCCCACAAGCATAACATAAGCCGCGCCGTTTATACCCATGGATGAAACAAAGCCATCGGCGAGAGCGATTATGACCGCTGTCTCAGTAGCCGAGCAAAATGTCACCATACCTGTCCTGCGCATACACAAAAGCGCGGAGTCTCCCACACTCTTTAGCGCAGCGAGGCCGGAAACGGCGATCGCTATATATAGCAGATTGTAATATTGAAGTATCTCCTCTCCAAAGACTACCTTAATCACAGGTTTTCCGGCAATGACCGCGCACAGAAACGCCGTAGCCGTAAAAAAAACTATCCCCCCGGCACACGCCATAAGCTGCCTACCAAACTTACGCTTTTCTCCTCTTGTCCAAGCCTCCGCCATTTTCGGTACGATACCCAGCAAGACTGCCGGCACAACCGTCGTGATGATCACTGTTGGGGTAAACAGGCTGGAATAATAGCCCAAATATGTCTCGCCAAACCGGACAAGGATAGCGCGGCGTGGTACAGCGGTACTAATATAAGGGAGCATGGATGATACCATCAGCGGGAAACAAGACCGTATCACTCTGCATACATTAGATAAATCATCACTGATTGCCGATTTCTCAATGATATGCTCATTCGCATACCATTTCATATCAAAGGTAACTACGGCCAATATGCTTGCGGCAGACATCAACCCTAAGGAAAGAAGTAAGTTCTTCCAAAGAGCGTAGGATGAAATAAAAGCAAAAAAGCACAGCACAGCCTTGATTAATGCTGTGCATCCGGACAGATACAGCTTGTTCCGCAATTGCAGTGAACCGAGCATCACTTCACTGATCGTACTCAGGTTCTGGTAAAGCAGATAAAGCAAAATAGCCCAGCGGTTCTGCGCCGAATAGGAGGTGTCTATCAACAAATAGATGCCAAACGCTGCAAAGGAGATAGCGGTTGCCGTGAATTTGGCCAAAAGATACTGCTTCTGAGTAAACCTGTTCCCGGCATCGGAAATCTGATAGTTCCGGATTCCAAAATTCGCAATTGTGGAAAAGATATTTGCCACACTCATAGCCAATGAAAAGACGCCCACGTCGGCAAAGCCACCCATACGGACAAGGAGGACGGAGATTAGCCATTGAGCAAGCAGGAACGCCACCATGCCAATTGAGTTTATTGAAACTTGTTTATAAAAGCTCATAATTTGGTGTCAATGTCGTCCGAAACTTTTAATGTAGGTAAATCGTACGCATAAATAAGTATAACAGATATTAACTCTCCTACCTTTTTGAAGCTAACATGATGCATCAGCCAAATCACAACTCGCTTTATCGTTTTTCTAAATTTGCTTTGCTTCACTTTTATACCAATGACCGTTTCATCGGGCATTATTGCATTCTTATACTGATAATATACTTCGCTAAAAGGGTTGACATTTGGTTCGTCCCATGGTCTGCCAGTCCAGAAATCAATATAATGCAATATAGTCGGATTTTCTATGGCTGCTTCCACTTCTTCATCTGAATAATAGCCGTCTGGATTATGGAAACGGCGGATATACTTAGACGCTGGTCTCAAAAAGACCTGGCGGGAAATAACATTATATCTAATTGGTAATCTCTGTATAAGGGGTGAATACAGTATATTAAATATATCCTGCTCTGCGTAAATAATTTTTTTAGCAAAATTGATATCGCCGATTGTTTTCTTAATCGTTTCCTCGCAACCATTCTTGTGCCAATTATGCAGATTAAACAGCATAATTCCTCCATTCACATAATTGGTGCTTATTCCCAGCCTTTTTCTCTCATTAGATGTCTGAATCTCATACACTCCCGCCAAAACATTCTCGCAGAGGTCCATATCGGGAATATCCCTTAACGATCCAACAACAACAGTATCAGAATCAATATATAACAGGTTTTTTGCACTCGGATACGCTATCAGAATGATGTTCGGAGCAAAAATTTTCATATAGGATGTGTATGTATCTCTGAACTTCGGCAAATGACAACGCGCCATATCGTCCGCAAGAGCCTTTCCGTCAATCCACTCGATTCTTCGACCGAATTGGGTTGCAATGCGCTCAATCTTTAACACATTTTCTTCTGCAATATCGTCGTTTATAACATGAAGATGTATCTCATCAATATCGGTATTGTTCTTAAGCAAAGAGTAGATTGACACGCCGGTCGGAATCGCGTACATGTTACTTGAATGATATAAAACATGAAGCGCCTGTTTCGGAGATGTATTCGCCATATCCGTATTATTTTCCATTTTTAACCTCCATTATTTTTCCCGCGACCTTTAATGCGTTTAAAATCGTATGATCCATATTATAGTATTTATACTCCCCCAGTCGTCCGGCGACGAAGAGATTGCTGAAGCGCTCGGCTTCTTGTCTGTATTTGTCATACAGCCCGCGTGTTTTAACATTGTCTATTGGGTAATATGGTTCATTTCCAAACGGCCTGTTGGGGTCGTATTCAAAGGGTATTTCTATGGCGATAGTCGTCTTGCCGTTTGGCGTTTCCTGGACCGGGAGCTTACAAAAATCAGTCACCCGCGTGACTGTCTCCGCCTGTGGCCACGCGACTATTGCCGCCGTGCTGTTCGTCACCGGCGCGGTTTTCCATATAAACTCAAGTGAGCGATACGGCAGCCTGCCATATTTGAACCCGAAAAGCTCGTCAAGCGGGCCGGTATACACGATTGGGCATGTCAACGGCCGGTCGTCCCAGGTAATGGCGGCGTTTTGCTCATTTAATTTCAGATGCTCCGTCGCGTCTACATTCAGCTCATACGAAATACGCTCATCATCCAAAAGCCTCTCCGCCAAATCCGTAAATCCGTTTTCGGGTACAAACTGATATTTATGCGGCTCATACTCTTTTTTATAGGACAGGTATACCGGGACCCTGCCAAAGACGTCCGGCGAAATAGTCTCAATAGGCCGCCCCCACTGTTTCGCGGTGTAGAGCCGGTACTCATTCTCGTACATGAACCGGCCAAATTCGGCGATCTGCCCGTCCTCATGCTCCACCAGTGATGATACAGATACTACCTCCCGCTCCGGGAACGCGCGCCTCAGCTTTTCCTTCAGTACGCTCCCTTTATCCTCACCGTAGAGCATATCTATCGCCTTAAAGTTGAAAGGCATCGGAAAAGAGCGCCCGTTGATCATTGTGACATATTCAAGATAACAGTCCTTTACGGAGATGTATCTTTCAATATATCTTTTCACCTCAATGTTGTCGGTAAAGAAAGAGTGCGGTCCATATTTTTGCACAAGGAGGCCGTTTTCGTCTCTAAAATCATAAATGTTGCCGCCGATATGCCGGCGACGCTCAACAATATGTACGCGTTTCCCATGCTCCGCCAAGAACCTTGCTATGACCATCCCGCAAAGGCCGCAGCCAACAATGAGACAATCCATATTATCAGAATCCCCATGGTGTTCTCTGAATTGGGCTATTAAGTGTAAATCTTTATACATCGTTATATACCCATATTATTTCGCCTGCTCCAAAGGAGTGTCCAGCACCATCGGCGCTCTCATATACTCCTCAAAGGTCATCAAGGCCAAGTCCCGCGAAGAATGGATCGCTTTCTCCTTCGGTATTGGCCAGTCTATTCCCAACTCAGGGTCGTCAAATCTTATGCCTGTATCGGTATCTTTGTCGTAACGTCCGTCACACTGGTAAAGCATCAATGTACCATCCTCCAGCGACGCAAAGCCATGGGCGAACCCACGCGGAATATAAAGTGATTTATTGTTATCACCGCATAGTTCAACGCTTATCCACTGTTTAAAGGTCCCGCTATTTGGACGTAAATCAACAACAATGTCGAGCACTTTTCCACTAAGCACTGTCACCAACTTTGCCTGCGGCTTATTGATTTGAAAATGCATGCCGCGAATGACGTTTTTGGCAGAAGTGGAAAAGAAGGTTTCACTTAAATTAAATTGAATGCCATTCTTCTCAAAAGTGGTTCTCTCAAAGCACTTTGAAAATCCACCGCGTATATCACCTGTGTGGAAATTTGTTATCAGGCACGGGGGATCATTTCCATCTAACAAATTTATAAAATCAAAGCCTGTCATATCATATTCCTTTCTGTTTCATCTATCCCACAAATGTTGATAAATTCCACTTTTGAGCTATATGCTTTCGTCTATTTGTATGGGCATAGCAGACTATATCCATCCAGCCATGATTTGCTGTCTGAGCCAAGGAATAGTTTCTTTTATTCCCTCTCTGAATATTACTTTAGCTTCATATCCAGTGTCTTGTATAATTGGAGTACAATCAAAAAAATCGTATCCAAGATTAACCCCATTAAATGGAAGCGCTCCAAGATTAAGATGAATTTCCGGGTTGATCTCATCTCTGATTATCCGAATGAATTCTTTAAGCTTAGCCGGTCTTGTGCTTCCAATGTAATATGAATAATTTGCCTTACCCTTATCTCCTATGCAAAACAGGCCATGAACAACATCCCGGACATTTGCAAAATCATACATTTGTTCCCCTGCCGTAAAATCCGCCGGTTTCCCGGTCACCATGGTTTTTACTGCAAAATTCACGAAATTCATGGTATAGTTACCAATTCCATATGTGTTCGTTAAATATCCCCACAAATGTTCTACGCAAAGCTCATTGCATCTGGCTTTGCTCATCATCTGCGCGGCATTTTTTGCTACGCCATATATGCTGACGGGATTCGGCGTCGACCCATTGAGTGGCGAATATGCGTTAACATCGTACTGCGCTAAAGTCCCCGCTCCGACAAACCGTCTACAATCAAGGGCTTTTGCAGCCTCAACCGCATCGACTGTCCATTTTGCATTTTTCAGCTGTACATTATGATCCGCTCTGGCCTTTCCCGTGGTTCCTACCCAAGCCAAGTGATAAAAAATCTCTGGATGTCCATTTATTTTGCTGGCCAAAGCCTCTATCTCATCCATATTGCAGTATACGATATTTACCCCGGGGAGGCTAATAATACTATTGATATTTTCATTTGCGTCCTTGATAACAGCAAAAACGTGAACGCCATGGGCAGTAAGCTCTCTCACAAGGGCTGTCCCAATAAAGCCGTTTGCGCCTGTGACGATCGCGCTCTTCATAGTCTTTTCACTCCCTCCGTTATCACGCCCGCTATATACTCCCGCTTCTCCTGAGTGAGCCCCGGGTACACTCCTACCCAGAAGGTGTCGCGCATGATGCGGTCAGTGTTCTCCAGGGCGCCGACGACGCGGTAGGCATCGGTTCCGCGGATATCGTCAAAGCATGGGTGCTTTGTCAGGTTACCGCTGAACAGCATACGGGTCTGCACTCCCCTGTCCTCGATGTGCCGCACGACCTTGTCCCGGTCAATCCCCTCCCGGACAGTCATCAGAAAACCAAACCAGCTGGGAGCGCTGTTGGAGGCCGGTTCGGGGAGTATGAGCCGGTCGGAGACGGGTGCAAGCGCCTTGCGCAGATAATTCCAGTTCTTCCGGCGCTTTTCGATGAAATCCGGGAGTTTTTTCAGTTGCTCCACACCCACGGCGGCCTGCATATCGGTGACCTTCAGGTTAAAGCCCAGATGGCTGTACACATACTTGTGGTCATAGCCCGCCGGGAGCTGTCCGTATTGCCCGCCAAAGCGGTGGCCGCAGGTGTTATCCCGGCCTCCGGGGCAAACGCAGTCCCTTCCCCAGTCCCGGTAGGAGCGGATGAGGCGGCTCAGCAGCGGGTCGTTTGTGTACACACAACCGCCCTCGCCCATTGTCATGTGGTGGGCGGGGTAGAAGCTACTTGTGCCGATGTGGCCAACTGTGCCGGTGAGGTATGTCTTGCCGTCGATGGCGTATTCGCTTCCCAGGGCATCGCAGTTGTCCTCAATGAGCCACAGGCCATGCTTGTCGCAAAAGGATCTCACCGCCGAAAGATCGAAGGGGTTGCCCAACGTGTGAGCAAGCATCACGGCCTTTGTCCTGCCGCTCAGAGCTGTTTCCAGCATGGAAACGTCAATGTTGTACTGCGGGATAGTCACGTCCACGAAAACCGGAACCGCGCCGTACTGAAGAATCGGCGCGACTGTGGTGGGGAATCCCGCAGCGACGGTTATGACCTCATCACCGCGCCTGATACGGCGCTCTCCCAGCTCCGGTGCGGTCAGTACGGAGAACGCCACAAGGTTCGCCGAGGACCCGCTGTTCACAAGATGCGCGTATCTTATGCCAAGAAATTTTGCAAACTCTCTCTCAAACTCCTCAGTGTAACGTCCCGCCGTGAGCCAGAAATCCAGGGCTGAGCCCACCAGCGCCCGCATCTCCATGTCATTGTAGACCCTGGCGGCGTAGTTGATTCTATCGCCCGGCTCGAAAGACTTTTTATCCTCTTTGAACCGCCGGTAGTACTCGGTCACAGCATTCAAAATGTCCCTTCTGGCCTCGGTTTCGCTCGTCCATCCGTGCTCCATATTCACGCCTCCAGATACTCTCTGATTTCCCTGTCCATCTCCCCCGGAATATCTCCGTCTCTAAGCCACACCTTCGTCCACTCCACGGTCTTTTCAACGGCCTCCTTGATGTGCCAGCGGGGCTTCCAGCCAGACGCGGACTTGAGCTTGGAGCAGTCGAGGAAGTTGGCCTCATGGGGAGCGCCTGCCTCGCTTCTGTTGACCCACTCCGCGCCGTTGCCCCATTTTTTGCAAAAGAGGTCCACCAGCTCTCCCGTGGTCACGCAGTCGCACTCGTCGGGGCCCACGTTGTACCAACCGGAGAAAGCAGGGTCCTCGTACTGACGTTGGGCAATGAGAAGATATGCGAAAAGTGGCTCCAAGACGTGCTGGTAGGGCCTTGTGGAGTGGGGGTTGCGGACGGTTATTGGCCTGCCCTCCTTCACCGCCCTCACGCAGTCCGGGATTATCCTGTCGTTGGCAAAGTCCCCGCCGCCTATGACGTTACCCGCCCTCGCCGTAGAAATGGCGGTATGGTCGTCCGCGAAGAAGCTCGACTTATAGCTGTGGGTCACAAGCTCCGAGCAGCTTTTTGAGTTGGAGTAGGGATCAAAGCCGTCCAGCGGCTCGTCCTCCCGGTAACCCCAGACCCACTCGTTATTTTTATAGACTTTATCAGTGGTGATATTCACCACTGACTTCACGGGCGCCCGTGAAGTGACATTCCAACAAATTCACCGTACCCATTACGTTCGTCTCGTATGTATATCTTGGGTCCTTGTAGCTGTCACGGACGATTGGCTGGGCGGCCAGATGAAGGACGATCTCAGGCTGTGCCTCGTCAAAGGCGGCCTTCAGGCTCTTAAAGTCCCGCACGTCGCCGACGACCGAGCTCATCTTCCCCTCAAGCCCCGCCAATGCGAACAGGTTAGGCTCCGTTGGAGCCGGCAGGGAATAGCCCGTGACTATCGCTCCCGCATTGACCAGTATCCTGCACAGCCACGCACCCTTAACGCCCGTGTGGCCCGTGATAAATACACGCTTGCCGCGGTAAAATTCCATATCCATCAGTCCCACACCTTCCACGGGGCTTGTCCGCTGGCCCAGAGCTTTTCCAGCGTTTCCTTCTCGCGAGCTGTATCCATGCACTGCCAGAATCCTCGGTGCATGTAGCTCATAAGCTCACCTTCCGCCGCGAGGCGTTCCATGGGTTCCCGCTCAAAGACGCAACTGTCTCCGTCGATGTAATCAAATATCTTCGGCTCAAGCACCATGAAGCCGGCGTTGATGGGCGCACCGTCGGCAAGATTCTTCTCGCGGAAGGACTTTACCGCGTTGTCGCCGTCAATGTCAAGGACGCCCTTTTGCTGGCGGAGAAGCACCGACGTCAGAGTGGCGGTTTTCCCGTGGCACCTGTGAAAGTCGACGAGCCTGCCTATATCCACATCGCACACGCCGTCCCCGTAGGTCATAAGGAACGTCTCATCCCCCACATACTTCTGTACGCGCTTGATTCGCCCACCGGTCATGGTGGAAAGGCCGGTGTCAACAATGGTCACCTTCCATGGCTCCGCGCGGCTGGCGTGTACGGTCATGTCACTCCTGCCATCGGTGTAATCGAAGGTCACATCGGAGCTGTTGAGAAAATAGTGGGCGAAGAACTCCTTGACCATGTGTTGCTTATAACCGGCACAGACGATGAACTCATTATGTCCGTAGTGGCTGTAAAGCTTCATAATGTGCCATAGCACAGGCATGTCACCAAGTTCTATGAGCGGCTTGGGTCTGTACTGCGATTCCTCGCTTATCCTTGTGCCAAGTCCCCCGGCAAGCAAAACCACCTTCATGTCAAACGCCCCTTTCCATCACGCCCCGGTCTTTTCAAGAAGGATAAAGCTCACATTCGGTGTCTCCCCCTCCTCCGGCTCGGGACCGATACTGATCTCCTTGACAATGGTGAAACCCGGAAGCTCCTGAATGGCGCTGTCATAATTGAACCATGTCACCAGCAGCCTGTCCTGCGCGCCCATCTCGGCGTACACGTTCTCGATTCCATATCCGAACATGTCCGATGAATCTCTGTAATGGTAGCCCGGGTCCCAACCAAGAGTTGCGTACACATCCTGGGTGAGGTAGCCGAATGCGTATGTATCCTTCGGCACCTCCCGCTCCACCGTTTCGCAAAGCTCGTTGAAGCTGTCCATGACGTTTAAATATTCGGCTTTGTCGGACAGGAAAATCGGAGAATAGTAACACAACGTGAAGGTCATAGCGGATAAGATAATAACGCTCGAAATACCCGAAGCCTTTTTCGCCGCGACATACAGGTTGGCGGCCTTGCCTTTCTCCCAGACAAACTCGGCGATAAAGACCGCGCAAAGGATAAAATACGGCTTTACGCAACCCCACCCGGCGGCGGCACGGTTAAAATAGTAATAGCTCTGTCCAAGGCCCATAAGGCCGCAAACGGCAAGGTCCAGCCTGTCCGTTTTACAGGCCCCGACAAACTTGAGCGAAAGCATCCCTGTAATTTCGGAGATCACAAAAACAACAGTGGGTATCGCGAACGAGTCGTTCACAAACGAATCTGGCTGGTTCTGCAGGCCGATGACATATCCCTCTCCTCCCAGCATTGGAAAAAAACATTCCTCAAAGACAAGAGGACCGCCACACAGGAGATTGTAGCCATTGATGACCGCGAGCATAAAAAGCAACGCTCCGGCACACCCGATCAAAGTCAGGCCATACGTTTTGAGCGCTCTCTTTGAAAAGGGCAACTCATCCCTCCATACACGCAACCATATGGCGATGGAATAGGCCACCGTCGCCACGATGCCCGAGTCGGTGCTCCATGTGATGGCTATCCCGCAAAGGATATACCCCAATCCCCAGAAGAGGCCGGACCTTTTCTTCACTCCGGCGCTACTGTCGCCATACAGCATGTAGGCCAGTATAAGCATGGGCCACAAAATGCGGGTAGGTATAACCGCGCCGTAGAACTGGCCCGTAAACATGGTACCGCCGGCCAAGATGGCCACCGCACGGAGAATGTTGTTTTTTGTCACCTTGAATACCACAGCGATAAACACCGCTTCAGTAATCAGCACCTGCGATACTATGAGAAGATTTATCGTGACCGGCCCGTGTCCGAAAAGCTTCAAAAACGGCCAAAGGAAGATGGCGTAGTGGCCGTAGATGCCGGAGCTTTCAAAGGTATATGGCTCGTTGAAGGAGACGTTATATATCTGCTGTACCACGGCGTTGTAATGGTGAATCTCCCAAACCGACTCGTCGTACAGGTTCGGAATGAAGGAATAGTAGAACGCCAGCACAAAGACGAACAGAATCGACATGGTCAAGGCAAGCTTCCCAGCATACGTCTTGCCGTCCCTCATCGCCGAAAGGACGAAACACGCTATGATAGCGCTTGCAAAATATCCCGCTATAAATCCTCCAAGGGAGGTATCCACAGTACGCAATGAAAAGAAATTGTTGACTAACCCAAACGTGATTGCGCAACACAGGATCACTATCATATTATATATTTCCGAGCGTTCCCGCCCACCGTCCAATGTCTCGATGCCAAACAGCGGTTTCGACGCGGTCAGCTTCACCAGCAAGGCATAGCAAAGATACGCCAGCAGTAGCCCGACAGCGGCACTGATATATATCCTGAACATCTGATGCTCATCTTGTACTATACCGAATTGCGTTATCGCCCAGGCAGTGATAAAAATCCCCACGCCTATCGCTGATATGCTCCCCCTAAAGTAGACAGTGAAAAAGAAAAAACACTGTCGAGATAGGGGGAGCATACATATATGAAGG
>CANQUO010000008.1 GCA_947627085.1 uncultured Oscillospiraceae bacterium | reverse complement strand
GCCTTACCCTGGGCATCCCCGGCTCCATCATCGGCGAGACCTCCATGAGCTATCTGGGGCTCGGCATGAAGTCCCCCGCCACCTCCTGGGGCGTCCTTCTTAAAGAGACCGAGGACCTTGTCACCGTGGCCAAGTGCCCCTGGAAGATGATACCCCTTATCTTCGTCATCATCACCGTTCTCGCCTTCAACTTCCTTGGCGACGGTATGCGTGACGCCGCCGATCCCTACAAATAAGAGCGGAAAGGAGCGGAAAAGCTATGGAACAAGACGTAAAGCAAAATGTCCCCGGCGACGCCGGCGAAACCATAATCGAGGTCCGGGACCTTCGTATAAACATAAAGGTGGACGAGGGCACACTCACCGCCGTCCGGGGCGTGGACTTCGAGATAAAAAAGGGCGAGACCCTGGGTCTCGTGGGCGAGTCCGGATGCGGCAAGAGCCTCACCAGTAAGGCCATACTCGGTATCAACGACAAAAAGTGCAAGGCCAGCGGCGAGATCATATTCGACGCCGACGGCATGGGGCGGGTGAACCTGCTGGACCTCAACCCCCGGGGCAAGGAGATTCGCTCCGTCCGGGGCAAGCAGATATCCATGATATTCCAGGAGCCCATGGTGGCCTTCTCACCCATGTACACCATCGGCGACCAGATAAACGAGGCCACGCGCCTGCATATAACAAAGGACAAGAAGGAATCGAAGAGGATATCCCTTGAGGTCATGAAAAAGGTGGGCATCGCCAACGCCGAAAAGCGCTATAACCAGTATCCCCACGAGTTCTCCGGCGGCATGCTCCAGCGGGCGCTAATCGCCATGGCCCTTGTGTGCAACCCCAAGCTCCTTATTGCCGACGAGCCCACCACGGCCCTCGACGTGACCATTCAGGCACAGATACTGGAGATAATGAAGGAGCTCCAGAAGGACTTCGGCATGTCCATCCTCTTCATCACCCACGACCTGGGCGTGGTGGCCGGGATGTGCGACCGGGTGGCAGTCATGTACCTGGGCCGAGTGGTGGAGACCGCCCCCGCCGCCGAGCTCTACGCCCGCCCCATGCACCCCTACACCCAGGGGCTTCTGGGCTCCGTGCACAAAATAGGCACGAAAAATCAGGACCGGCTCTATTCCATCGAGGGCACCGTCCCTTTGGCCCTGAACCTGCCCGCCGGGTGCGGCTTCTATGAGAGATGCTCCAAGCGCATCGAGGGCGTCTGCAACGTATATGACCCGGAGCTTGTGGACGTGGGCGGCGAGCACAAGATCGCCTGCTTTGCCTGCACGGGCTGTCCCAACGCCAAAAAGGAGGGAAAGGCTGATGAGTAAGGGCGACAATATCCTTGACGTGAAGAACATCAAGATGGACTTCCCCTCCAAGGGCGTCACCGTCCACGCGGTGGGCGATGTGAGCTTCAAGGTCAACGAGGGCGAGACCATGGGAATCGTGGGCGAGTCCGGCTGCGGCAAGACCACCCTTGGCCGGTGCATCGTCCGGGCCTACGAGCCCACCGCGGGGCAGGTCATGTACACCACCTCGGAGGGGGAGCTTATCGATTTTCTCAAAATCGACAAAAAGACCATGAAGGAGTACCGCAAGGAGATTCAGATGATATTCCAGGACCCCTACTCCTCCCTGGACCCCCGCATGACGGTGCTGGACATCATAAAGGAGCCCCTTTTGGCAAACTACCCCCACATGCCCAAGGAGGAGATGGAGAGGAAGGTCATGGACATCGCCGCCAAGGTGGGCCTCAACACCGCCTACCTCAAGCGCTATCCACACGCCTTCTCCGGCGGCCAGCGCCAGCGTATCGGCATAGCCCGGGCCCTTGTGCTTAATCCCCGGATAATCGTCTGCGACGAGGCGGTGTCGGCCCTTGACGTTTCAATTCAGGCCCAGGTCATAAACCTTCTCCACGACCTTCAAAAGGAGTTTGACCTGACCTTCCTCTTCATAAGCCACGACTTATCGGTGGTGGAGTATATATCCGACCGGGTGGGCGTCATGTACCTTGGGAAGATGGTGGAGTTCGCCCCCACCAAAAAGCTCTTCTCCCACCCCATGCACCCCTACACCGAGAGCCTTCTCTCCGCCGTGCCCGTGGCCGACCCCGCAAAGCAGATGGAGCGCATACCCCTGGAGGGCGAGATACCCAACCCCGCCAATCCCCCCAGCGGCTGTTATTTCCACACAAGGTGCCGCTACTGCACCCAGCGGTGTGAGAAGGAGGCCCCGGAGTACGTGGAGGCGGAGCCCGAGCACTATGTGGCCTGCCACCGGGCGAAGGAGCTTGCGCTGAAAGGATTTTCCTATGACGAATAAGCGGCTCATCGTCTTTCTTGACAGCGGCGACACGCTGGTGGACGAGTCGAGCCAGGAGTTTGACGAAAGGGGCATCGTCACGCGCGCCGAGCTCAGACCCGGCGCCGCCGAGGCGTTACTTGCCCTTCACCGTGAGGGCTTCACCGTCTGCATGGTGGTGGACGGGGAGGCGGAGTCCTTCAGAAACGTCTACACCGCCCACGGCCTTTACGATGTGCCAGACGCCTGGGTCATATCGGAGCTGGTGGGGAAGCAAAAGCCCGACAAAACCATGTTCCTGACGGCCTTTGAAAAGCTTGGGCTCACGCCGGAGGACCGGAGCCGGGTGGTCATGGTGGGCAATAACCTTAAAAAGGACGTCGCCGGGGCCAACCGCATGGGACTTAAGTCCGTGTGGATGGACTGGTCGCCCCGCTACTTTCACACATACGAGGAGGCGGACTGGGTGCCGGACTACACGGTGAGTTCGCCGTCTGAGCTCCTGCCCCTCATGCTCACTTTGGAGGAAAAACTGTAAATATGGTAAGCACGACGACCTGTAAAGCGGCAATAGAGGACAAGCTTGAAAGGCTCACCGCCGCCTTCGCGCCTGTGCTCTACGAGCCGGACCAGGTGTTCCTGGACAACATGAGGGAGAAAAACCTGGCCGGCGATGATATACGCCGCTATCAGCACTGGGAGTGGACCCAGGGCGTGGGGCTTTACGGCCTATGGAAGCTCCTGTCCGTCACCGGGGACAAAAAGTACCTTGACATGTTGGTGAAATTCTATGAAAGCCAGCTTGAGATCGGCTTTCCGGCCCTGAACGTCAACACCGTGACGCCCTTTCTCACCATGTCGTACCTGGGCGAGTATCTGGGGAGCGAGCGGTATCTGGCCCCCTGCCGTGAGACGGCCAGGTGGATAATGGAGGACCTCCCCAGGACCTGCGAGGGGGGGTTTCAGCACATGACCTCCGACGCCAGAAACGATCAGGAGCTCTGGGACGACACCCTCTTCATGACGGTGCTGTTCCTGGCCAATATGGGCAGGATCGAGCGTAAGCCCGAGTACACTCGTGAGGCGGAGAGGCAGTTTTTACTGCACGCCAAGTACCTGGCGGACAGCAAGACCGGCCTTTGGTATCACGGTTGGACCTTCAAGGGCCGCCACAACTTCGCCGGGGCCTTCTGGGGCCGGGGAAATTGCTGGGTCACCATAGCGATACCCGAGTTTCTGGCAATGGGGACCGCAAGCGAGGATACCCGGGAGCGGCTGACGGAGCTCCTTTGCGCCCAGGCGGAGAGCCTTCGGGCCAACCAGAGCCCCGAGGGCATGTGGCACACGCTCATTGACGACCCCACCTCTTACGTGGAGTCCAGCGCCACCTGCGGCTTCGGCTACGGGCTTTTAAGGGCCGTCCACACCGGCCTTCTGGACCCGGATTTTGCCGAGGTGGCCAGGCGGGCCCTGGGGCCAATGCTTGACAACATCGGCCCCGACGGCGTGGTGCGCCAGGTCTCCTACGGCACTCCCATGGGACGGGAGTCCCTGGACTTTTATAAAAACGTGGAGCTCAAGCCCATGCCCTACGGCCAGGCTTTGGCCATGCTGTTCCTTATAGAGCTTCTGCGAGAAATGTAAAACCGGATCAAAACCAAAATGTATCGGGAAATGAGGCTTTTGCCTCATTTTCCACAGCCTGTCGAAAAAGGCCATTGGCCTTTTCCGACAAAGGGGAACATGCGGGAAACAGCGCATGAATTTTGCGAAATTCACGCGCGATTTCCCTGCTGTCGCCCTGCGCGCACGGCCCGAAGGGCCGCACACTTGGGCGACAAAAGGGATTTTTTCCGACGTACATGCCGCCGGAAAAAATATTGAATTTGAGTTTTTTGACAAACTGCGGAAAATGAGGCTTTTGCCTCATTTTCCATTGAGAGGTATAAATATGGCAAATGAGTTTATCATGACGCCGAGGATAATAAGCGGCGAGGGCGCGCTGGAGAACGCGGCGGAGGCTTTGATAAAAATGGGCCGCCGGGCCCTTATCGTCACGGACGAGGCCATGGTGAGGCTCGGAAACCTTGAAAAGCTCACCGGTGTCCTTGATAAGATGGGCGGCGAATTTGAGGTATTTTCCGGCGTGGGCGGCGAGCCCACGGACAAGATGGTGGAGGTGGGGCTCTCGGTTTTCCGGGAGCGGGAGTGCGACTGCCTCATAGCCCTTGGCGGCGGCAGCCCCATGGACACCATGAAGGCCATAGCGGCCATGAGCGTAAACCCCGGCCACATGCGCGACTATATGGGCCGGGAGATACCGGGGCCGTTGCCACCCATGGCGGCCATACCCACCACCGCCGGCACGGGCTCCGAGGCCACGAAATTCACCATAATCACGGATACGGAAAAGGACGTGAAGATGCTGCTCCGGGGCGCGGCCCTGATGCCGGACCTGGCGGTCATCGACCCGGCTTTCACCGTCACCGCCCCACCCTCCGTCACCGCGGCCACGGGCCTTGACGCCCTGACCCACGCCATCGAGGCATACACCTCGAAAAAGGCCCAGCCACTCACCGACACCCTGGCCCTGTCCGCCGTAAAGAGGATATTCAAATACCTGCCCATAGCTTACCGTAACGGCGGGGACCTTGAGGCGCGGGAGCAGATGTCCCTGGCGGCGCTGGAGGCGGGGGCGGCCTTCAATAACTCCTCCGTAACCATAGTCCACGGCATGAGCCGTCCCATCGGGGCCCTCTTCCACGTGCCACACGGGGTGTCAAACGCCATGCTCCTGCCGGAATGTCTCGCTTTCGCCCTCAGCGGGGCATATGAGAGATTCGCGGACCTTGCCCGGGCTGTCGGAATCGCGAAAAACGGCGCGACGGACGAGGAGAACGCCAATGGATTTTTGCGGGCGGTGGAGGATATCTGCCAAAGGCTCAATATTCCGACGCTGAATGGCTACGGCGTGGACCGGGAGGAGTTTTTCAAGAGCATCGACAAGATGTCCGACGACGCCATAATAAGCGGAAGTCCCGCCAATACAAGGCGGGAGGTCACGAAGGCTGACATCGCCGCCATCTACGCCGCCCTTTGGGAATGAGGAGGGAATATGAAATATATCGAATTTGACGCCGACCGGCCCCGGGACCTGGTGCTTCTGGGCCGGGTGGCCGTGGATTTTAACCCGGTGGATTATTTTAAGCCGTTGGAGGAGTGCACCACCTTCAAAAAATACGTGGGCGGCTCCCCGGCCAATATCGCCGTTGGCGCGGCCCGCCACGGGCTCAAGGTGGGCTTTTTCGCCCGGGTCTCCGACGACCAGCTGGGAAATTACGTGGTCCGCTTTTTCGAAAAGGAGGGCATCGACGCCTCCCGTATCCGCCGGTGCGAGCACGGGGAGAAGATAGGGCTTACCTTTACGGAGATACTCTCCAGGGACGAGAGCAGTATCCTCATGTACCGAAATTCCATCGCGGACCTGAGCCTCTCGCCAGGGGACATTGACGAGGAGTACATAAAAAGCGCAAAGGCGCTTCTCATCTCCGGCACGTCCCTGGCTGCCAGCCCCTCACGGGAGGCGGCGCTTAAGGCCGTGATGCTGGCAAAGCGGGTGGGGACGAGGATAATTTTCGACATCGACTACCGGGCCTACAACTGGAAAAGCGAGGACGAGATATCCGTCTACTACTCCGCAGTGGCCCGGGACGCGGACATAATAATGGGCTCCAGAGAGGAATTTGACCTCATGGAGCGGCTTTTGGGCCTGAGCGGGGACGACGATACCTCCGCCAGACTCTGGCTTGGGCAGAGCGCGAAGATAGTCATAATAAAGCACGGCAAATCCGGCTCCACCGCCTACACCCGTGACGGGCGGCACTACACCGTCCGGCCCTTCCCGGTGGAGGCCTTGAAGTCCTTCGGCGGCGGCGACGGATACGGCGCGGGGTTCCTCTATGGGCTCTTCTCCGGCTGGGACATGTACGACTGCCTTGAGTTCGGTTGCGCCCAGGCCTCCATGCTGGTGGCGGCCCACTCCTGTTCCGAGGAGATGCCGACGGCTCAGATGGTCCGGGAATTTATAAAGGCGAGCAAGGAAAAATACGGCGAGAACGTGTGCTGTGACAGGGGGGAGAACGAATGAGCCTTATGACCGTGGGCCAGGCAATAGTTAAATTCCTGGATAACCAGTACGTGGAGTTGGACGGTGAGGAAACTAAATTCGTGGACGGCATATTTACCATATTCGGACACGGCATCGTGGTGGGCCTGGGTCAGGCGTTGGAGCGGGACCCCGGCGGGCTCCGTGTCTATCAGGGCCGCAACGAGCAGGGCATGGCCCACGTGGCCACCGGTTTCGCCAGACAGCATAACCGGCGGAAAATAATCGCCTGCGCCTCCTCCATCGGCCCCGGGGCGGCAAATATGGTCACCGCGGCGGCCTGCGCCACCGTGAACAGGATACCCCTCCTTTTATTCCCCGGGGACACCTTCGCTACCCGCCAGCCCGACCCGGTGCTCCAGCAGTTGGAGCGGGACTGGGCCCCGGGCGTCACGGTGAACGACGCCTTTCGCCCGGTCTGCCGGTTCTGGGACAGGATAACAAGGCCGGAACAGCTCATGAGCGCCATGACTAACGCCATGCGCGTGCTCACGGACCCCGCCGAGACAGGCGCCGTCTGCGTGGCCCTCTCCCAGGACGTGGAGGGGGAGGCCTACGACTACCCGGAATACTTCTTTGAAAAGCGCGTCCACCGCATACGCCGCCCAAGGCCGGTGCGGGAGGACCTTGAAGCACTTGTGCGCCTTGTCTCCCAGAGCCGCCGGCCGATGGTCATATGCGGCGGCGGCGTGAGATACAGCGAGGCGGGCGCGACACTTGAGCGGTTTTGCGAAAAATTCCGCATCCCCTTTGCCGAGACTCAGGCCGGAAAGAGCGCCTGCCGGAGCTCCCACCCCATGAACCTGGGCGGCGTGGGCATCACGGGAAATCTGGCGGCAAATACGATAGCCCGGGAGGCGGACCTCATAATCTCCTTAGGCAGCCGCCTTTCCGACTTCACCACCGGCTCCAAGGAGCTCTACGGCCGCACAAAAATAGTCTCCGTGAACATATGCCCCTTCGACGGCGCCAAAATGGACGCGGAAACGGTGATCGCCGACGTGAGGGCCGCGCTGGAGGACGCGGAAACGGAGCTTGAGAAAATCGGCTACGTCAGCGGCTATGAGGATGAGATCGAAAAGGCCAAGAGCGCGTGGGAAAACGAATATGAGCGCCTTGCCGCCTACCGCTGGGGAGAGGGCTTTGAGCCGCTTATAAAGGCCCGGAACCCCGGGAGCTTGGATGACTACCGGGAGGCCACCGGCGGCGAGATAACCCAGACCTCCGCGATCGCCCTTATAAGGCGACGCATCGACCGGGACGCCATAATCGTGGGCGCCTCCGGGAGCCTGCCCGGGGACCTTCAGCGCATGTGGACGACGGATGAAAAGGACTCCTATCAGATGGAGTACGGTTTTTCCACCATGGGCTACGAGATCGCGGCGTCGCTTGGGGCGAAGCTGGCGGAGCCGGAGCGGGAGGTCTACGCCATGTGCGGCGACGGGGCGTTTTTGATGCTCCACTCCGAGCTTGTGACGTCGCTTCAGGAGGGCAAAAAGATAAACGTCCTTCTATTTGATAACTGCGGCTTTGGGTGCATCAACAACCTTCAGATGTCAAACGGCATCGGAAATCTGGCCACAGGGTTTCGCTACCGGGACGGCGAGGGCGGCCTCAACGGCGGTATGATACCAATTGACTACGCCAAGGTCGCCGAAGGCTACGGGTGCGTCACCTACACCGCCCGGACATTGGAGGAGCTTAAAGCGGCCCTTGAGGACGCGAAAGGCCAGAGCGTCTCCACCCTCATCGACATAAAGGCCCTTCCCAAGACCATGACCGACGGCTATGGGGCCTGGTGGAACGTGGGCCTTGCCGCCGTGACGGACAGCGAGGCGCAGATAAGGGCCTACGAGGGGCTTATGGAGAACCGCGCGAAAGCGAGAAAATATTGATATGGAGGCATAAAATGCTCGATAAAAACAAAGTGAGGCTGGGCATCGCGCCCATAGCCTGGACAAACGACGACCTTCCCGAGCTGGGCGGGGAGAACACCTTCCAGCAGTGCGTAAGCGAGATGGCCCTTGCCGGCTTTACCGGCTCCGAGGTGGGCAACAAGTACCCCCGGGACATAGCCATATTGAAGCCGGCCCTTGAGCTTCGGGGTATAGAGATTTGCAACGCCTGGTTTTCCACCTTCCTCATAAGCCGGCCCTATGACGAGACGCTTGCCGAGTTTGATAAGCACGTGGCCTTTCTGGCCGCCATGGGGGCAAAGGTGGTTGGCGTGTCGGAGCAGAGCTATTCCACTCAGGGGATACAGGACCAGCCCATATTCCGGGACAAATACGTCATGGGCGACGTGGAGTGGGACGCCCTCTGCAAGGGGCTTAACAGGCTGGGCAAGTACTCCCTTGAAAAATACGGCGTGGCCCTCACCTTCCACCACCACATGGGCACTGTCGTACAGACAGCCGCCGAGACGGAGAGGCTCATGGAGGGCACGGACCCGGAATATGTGAGCCTCCTGTTCGACAGCGGCCACTTCGCCTACTGCGGCGAGGACCCCACGGCGATGGTGAAAAAATACGCCCATCGCATAAAGCACGTGCACTTAAAGGACATCCGCCCCGAGGTGGTGGAGCGTGTGAGAAGGGATGACCTCAGCTTCCTTGAGGGCGTCCGTGAGGGCGCCTTCACCATCCCCGGCGACGGGTGCGTGGATTTTGACCCCATCTTTAAGACGCTTGAGGAGAGCGGCTACACCGGTTGGATGGTGGTGGAGGCGGAGCAGGACCCCGCCAAAGCCAACCCTCTTGAGTACGCCATTCGCGCGAGGCGCTTCATCCGCGAGCACACGGGACTTTGATAAGGAGGAATTAAAATGGTAACACTTGGAATAATCGGCGCCGGCAGGATCGGCAAGGTCCACACCGAGAGCATAGTAAATTACGTCCGCAACGCGCAAATAAAGACTGTGGCGGACCCATATATGAGCGACGAGACCCGGGACTGGCTTTTAAAAATGGGCGTGGGTAATGTCTGCGCCGACTATCACGAGATTTTAAACGACCCCGATATTGACGCGGTGCTCATATGCTCCTCCACCGACACCCACTCCGACATATCCCTGGAGGCTATCGCCGCGGGCAAGCACGTATTTTGCGAAAAGCCCATCGACCACGACCTTGGCAGGATAAAGAAGGTCATGGAGGCCCTTTCGGGAAGCAAGCTTAAATATCAGGTGGGCTTCAACCGCCGCCATGACCACAACTTCGCCGCGGTGAAAAAGGCCATAGACGAGGGGAAGGTAGGGGACGTGCACATCATAAAGATAACCTCCCGTGACCCGGAGCCCCCCAGCGCCCAGTACGCCGCCGTCTCCGGGGGCATGTTCCTGGACATGACCATACACGATTTTGACATGGTCCGGTACCTCGCCGGGTGCGAGGCCGAGGAGATATACACCCAGGCCGCCGTACTTGTGGACCCGGAGATCGGCAAGGCCGGGGACGTGGATACCGCCGTCATAACCATGAAGATGGCCTCCGGCGCCATAGCGGTCATCGACAACTCCCGCCGGGCCGCCTACGGCTACGACCAGCGGGCGGAGGTGTTCGGCTCGAAGGGCATGGCCGCCACCTCCAACGACACACAGTCCACCGTTGTTTTGAGCAATGCCCAGGGCGTCACCGGGGAAAAGCCGCTATACTTCTTCCTTGAGCGCTACATGCAGTCCTTCGCCACGGAGGTAAAGGGCTTTGTGGACGCCATCGAGAACGACACCGACACCGCCGTGGGGGCTGTGGACGGGCTCATGCCGGTGCTCATGGGCATCGCGGCCAAAAAATCCCTCGATGAGCACAGGCCCGTGAAGCTCTCCGAGATAGTCTACTGAGGTATATGCCATGAGCGCTGAATTTTCAAGACCGGAATACGACGCCGGGGGCGAGAAGATACTGACCCGGGCGGGGGACAAGGTCAACGACTCCATGATGAATATATCCGTCTACCGCATGGAGCCCGGGGAGATACGGCTCTTTTGCTATGACAGCGAGGAGATGGCGGCGCTCCTTATATTGGGTGCCGTCACCTTCAGATGGGGAGACAGGAGCGAGAGCGGCGAGAGGGGGAGCTTCATCGAGGAGGGCCCTTACCTTCTCCACGTCTCCCGGGGCGTGGCCGTCACCGTGGAGGCCAAGAGGGAGAGCGAGGTCCTCATCCAGCGCACGGTAAACGATAAGGACTTCGAGCCGGTATTTTATAGGCCCGAGGACTGCCGGGAGGACATTTTCGGCGAGGGAGTCTTAGAGGGCAAGCTTGAGCGGACGGTCAGGACGGTTTTTGACTACTCAAACGCCCCCTATTCCAACATGGTGAACGGCGAGGTCATAAACCACCAAGGCGGCTGGTCCAGCTACACGCCCCACCATCACCCCCAGCCGGAGGTATATTATTACCGATATGAGCGTCCCGAGGGATTTGGGGCTTGCTTTTTGGGTGAAAAGGCGTATAAAATAGAGGACGGCTGTGTGGCGGCCATACCCGGCGGGGTGACCCACCCCCAGGTCACCGCCCCGGCCTTCCCCATGTACTACTGCTGGATGATACGCCACCTGCCCGGCGCCCCCTGGCGGGACAGGATAGTCGACGAGCGTTACAGCTGGATAGACGCGAAAATGAAATAAAAAATGAAATAGCTAAAAATGGAGGGCTCCGGGATGGACCTTGGGAGACAGTGGAATGAGAGACTGCGCGTTTGGGCGGAGCAGTTTCAAAAGCATTACTACCGCCAGATTTCGTCCATGGAGCTCTCCTTTTTTACCACCATGGATTGGATACCCGCCGAGAGGGCGGCGAAAATGAGCTTTGCCCCGGCCCCGGAGGGTATGAAATGGGGCAAAAAATGGGAGTACGGCTGGTTTCGCGCGTCCATTACCGTCCCGGAGGAGCTTGAGGGCAGGCGCGTTGTGTTCACCCTCGGCGCGGGGGAGGAGATGCTTGTCTTTGTAAACGGCCGTGAAGCCGGGTCGATAGATAAGCGCCACAAATTTATAACTCTCACCCGAAAAGCGAAAGCGGGGGAGAGGTACGACATACTTGCCGAGTGCTACGCCGGCCACGGCCCCAGAATAGAGGGCGGCGGCCCCGTGGCATACGGCGACGTGGCAGTGCCGGAGCCGTTGGAGCCCCAGGTCACGGTGGGAAAATCCCACTTCGGCGTATGGAACGAGGAGCTTTTTCGCGTTTCCATGGACTATTTGACGCTGTACAGCTTACTTGACAAGCTCCCGGAGCGGAGCCTTCGGGCCATGAAGACAGCGAAGGGACTTAAAAACTTTACCCTCATCGCGGACTTTGAGCTCCCTGAGCCGGAGCTCACTCAAAGCGTCATAAAGGCCGGGGAGGAGCTCAAACCGCTTCTTGAATGTAAAAACGGCTCCACCGCCCCGGTTTTTACGGCATTCGGGCAGTCCCATCTGGACCTTGCGTGGCTGTGGCCGGTGGAGGAGACCATGCGCAAATCGGCCCGGACATACTCAAATCAGCTCGCGCTCATGGAGGAGTACCCGGACTACCGGTTCCTTCTCTGCGAGCCGCCCATATTGGAGTGGCTCGCCAAGCTTTACCCGGACCTCTATGCCCGGGTGAAGAGGGAGACGAAAAACGGCCGGTTTTACCCCGAGGGGGCCGTATGGGTGGAGAGCGACACAAATCTTCCCTCCGGCGAGAGCTTGATTCGCCAGTTTGTATACGGCAAGCGCTGGTTCAGGCGGGAATTTGACGTGGAGACGCGCCTTGCCTGGATGCCGGATACCTTCGGCTTTTCCGGGGCGCTTCCGCAGATAATGAAAAAATGCGGCGTTGAATATTTCGCCACCCAGAAGCTCAGCCGCCAGGACCCGGAGGCGGAGCCTTTCCCATACAACACCTTCTGGTGGGAGGGGATAGACGGGAGCCGGGTCCTTGCCCACTTTTTCAAGAAAAATAACGCCGTCCTCACCGCCGGGGAGCTTGTGGACCGCTGGGAGCGGGACCGGGTACAGCGGGAGGACATTGACGGCATGCTCTTCCCATTCGGCTACGGCGACGGCGGCGGCGGTCCCACCCGGGAGATGGTGGAGACGCTTTTGAGGTGCCGGGACCTTGAGGGCGCGCCCAGATGCCGCATTGAGAGCCCGGTCGACTTTTTTGAGCGCCAGAGCGGAGTTGAGAACGTATATAAGGGCGAGCTCTACCTTGCCTGGCATCGGGGGACCTACACAGCCCAGGCAAAAACGAAGCGGGGCATCCGAAAGGCCGAGATCGCCCTTAAAATGGCTGAGCACATGATGGCCAGAAGGGCGCTTGCGGGGGAGGACATACCCGACGATGTCCGCAAGGCCATTGACGGCCTTTGGAGGACCCTTCTTTTCAACGAATTTCACGATATCGCCCCGGGCTCGTCAATAGCCCGGGTCCATGAGCGGGTGGAGCGGGAGCTTGGCGGCGTAATAGACGCCGCGAATGAGCTTACCCGTAAGCTTGCAGGCCCCGAGGGGGATATTATATATAACCACCTGAGCTGGCCCAGAAATGTGAGGGGCGTCCTTGTCCCCGCCCAGGGCTCGGCCAAAATATCGGACCGGGACCCGTTTTCCGCAAGGTGTGAACACGACGCCTCCGGCGGCTTTTACGAGCTTTCAAACCTCAGCCTCACCTGCCGGGTGGATGGCCGGGGACAGCTCGTCAGCGTCAAAAGGGCAGGGAGCGACCGGGAGTACCTGTCAGCTCCGGGCAACCGCTTTTTGATGTTCCGGGACGTGAACACCTCCTACGACGCCTGGGAGCTCATGAGCATGTACGAAAAGCTCCCGGTGGAGCTTGACGCCCCGGCCAAAATAAGCGTGATCCGCGACGGGCTCGGCGTGGGGCTCCATGTGGAGCGGGCCCTTGGTTCCTCATATCTTTGCCAGGATATCCGCCTTGATAACGGCTCCGACCGTGTGGACTTCAAAACAAGCGTGGACTGGCGGGAGAGCCACCGGATATTGAAGGTGGCATTCCCCGTGAACGTCTACGCCACCGAGGCCGCCCACGAGATACAGTTCGGCTGCATAAAGCGCCCGACCCACCGCTCAAGGCAGTACGACCGCGACCGGTACGAGGTCTGCGCCCAGCGCTATACCGCCCTCTCCGACGGGGCCTTCGGCGCGGCGGTGCTCAATGACTGCAAATACGGCGTGAGCGTCGCTGACAGCGAGATACGCCTGACGCTCCTGCGCTCGCCACTTATGCCCGACATGACGGCGGACAGGGGAGAGCAGAGCTTCACCTACGCCTTTTACCCCTTTGACGGGCCGCTTTGCGAAAGCGACGTGTTGCGCCGGGCCGTGGAGCTCAACGAGCCGCCAATATATGTGTCCTCCGACGCTTTTTCATCGCCTGTCATGGCGCCGGCGCGGAAAAATATCGTGGTGGACACCGTAAAGCCCTCGGATACCGACCCACACGCCATACTTGTCCGGGCCTTTGAAACCATGGGTATGGCCACCGACACGGACTTTACCTTAAGCCCCTGTGTCAGGAAAATCGCCGAGACCGACATGCTGGAGGAAAATCCAACGGAGCTTAAAATGCCCCTTCGCGTGAGCTTCGGCCCATTTGAAATAAAGACATTTTTAATGTACCCTGATAAAACCCTGGAGGAGACAAAATGAGACAGCACTATGAGCGCATGCTCCGCGATACCGAGCTTCGGGCGGAAAGCGAGCTTAAAAAGCAAAATACCGACATCCACAGCCCCTGGTACGGTGCCATGGTGATGCCCGACGGCGTATATATGCAAAAACACACTTTGTATTGCGTCGCGGACATGTCCGCGGTATACTTAAACCGGGACTCCCGCCTTTACCACGACGAAGGGCTCCTCAACTCCATGCTGACGGCCCTTGATTACGTGGCCTCCACCCAGCACGAGAACGGCCTATTCGACTACATAACCTGCAACTTCCTCTCCGCCCCGGACACGGCCTTCTGCGTGGGCATAATCCTCCCCGCAAGGCAGTATCTGGCGGGGCTTGAGAAGCGCGCGGAGGGCGAGCGGAAGCTGTTTGAAAAGCTGGACGCCATCATACACCGGGGAGGCAGGGGACTATTGGAGGGCGGCTTTCACACCCCCAACCACCGGTGGGCCATCGCCTCAATACTCTCCGCCTGCGGGAAAATATACGGGGAGGAGGACCTTCTCGCCGCCGCGCGGGTATATTTAAACGAGGGCATAGACTGTAACTCGGACGGCGAGTACTCCGAAAAAAGCGCCGGGAACTATAACGGCGTAAATAACGACGCCATGCTCCTGCTGGCCGAGGCCCTTTCAGACCCATCCTTTGAACAGCACGTCATACGAAATCTCAAAATGATGCTGACCTACTGGGAGCCCGACGGGAGCGTCTTTACCGCCAACTCCACCCGGTTTGACAAGGACCGGCTGGTCTACCCCGACGGCTACTACTGGGCATACCTCTACCTCGGGGCGAAATACGATATATCCGAATTTCTCTCGATGGCAAACTACATATTCAAAATTGTCGACGAAAAGCGCCTTCTGGCCCCCAATTTCCTCATGCAGTATATGCTGAAGCCGGAGCTTATCGATGTGGAGCACTCTGAATGTTCCACCCCGGAAAGCTACCGGGCCTTTTACCCCGACTCCGGCATAGCCAGAGTGCGGAGAGGCGACTGGACCTACACCGTCATGCGGGATAAATCGAATTTCCTCTACGTCAACAACGGAAGTATCCGGCTGGCCGTCAAAATCGGCGGCAGCTTCTGCGAGCACCGGGCCTTCAAGGCGTCGACCATGGAGGACCGGGACGGGGCTTTTCACCTCCACGAGACCATGGAGGGCTGGTACTACCTGCCCTTCGAGGAAAAGCCCGCCACCTCCGACTGGTGGAAAATGGACAACGCCTCCAGAAGGAAAAAGCACGGCCCCAACATGGATATAGACGTGTCCGTAAGCGAGGCGGAGAGGGGCATAGACCTTAAAATACGCGCCACCGGCGTCGCCGGCGCGCCATGGAGAGTGGAGCTTGCCTTCGGCGGCATCGACCGGATATCAAACGATCACATGACCATGCCCGTCCGTGGGGACGAGGTCCTGGTTTTGAGAGATTCGTTTTTCACCGTCTCCAATCCCGCCTCCTCCATGGAGGTGGGTCCCGCTTTCGGTTTACATCACTTCACCGAGGGCAAGGAGGACAGCGAGACCAAGACGCCGGGCGCGGCCACGGTGTATCTCACGGACTACACGCCGATAGAGCGCGTAATATCGATACGAGTTTGAGGAGGAATAGCATTGAGAAGATATGAAAACCCCCGGGCGACCTCGGAAAACCGTTGTGAGCCCCGCAGCTTCTATATCCCCGGCGGCGTCAGCGAGTATACGCTTTTAAACGGGGAGTGGGACTTTGCCTATTTTGAGCGGGATATCGACGTGCCCGAGAAGGTAGAGCGCTGGGACAAGCTCCCGGTGCCCTCCTGCTGGCAGCTCCACGGCTACGGCAACCCCAACTACACAAATGTGAACTATCCCTATCCCTGTGACCCGCCATATGTGCCCGACGACAACCCCTGCGGGGTCTATCACCGGGACTTTGAGCTCAAAAGCAAGTGGGGAAGGGTCTACTTCGTCCTTGAGGGCGTGGCCACCTGCGCTTTCGTCTATGTGAATGACGAATACATTGGCTTTACCCAGGGTAGTCACCTCCAGGCGGAATTTGACATAACGGGCGCCGTAAGGCAGGGCGCAAACTCCCTTGAGGTCCGGGTCCTTAAATGGTGCTGTGGGAGCTACCTTGAGGACCAGGACGCTTTCCGCTATAACGGCATCTTCCGGGACACCTATATCCTTCAGCGCCCGGAGGGGCACATCACCGACGTTGAAATGCTCCCTGACGACAAGAGCGTGACCATCCGCCTTGAGGGCAATGCGAATGTAAGGATATCGGACGGTGAGGAGACGCTTTTTGAGGGGGAGATGTCCGACTGTCTCACCTTTACCCCGGAAAACCCCGTTTTATGGAACGCTGAGAAGCCGCATCTCTACACCGTGGAGCTTGAGCGCGGGGGAGAGGTCCTCGCCTTCAAAACCGGCCTTCGGAAGGTCAGCGTCTCGGACAAATACGAGCTATGTATAAACGGCGTCCCCGTGAAGCTCCACGGCGTGAACCACCACGACACCAGCGCCCATCGCGGCTGGTGCCAGTCGGACGCGGAGCTTCGCCGGGACCTGGAGCTCATGAAGGAGCTCAACATAAACTGTGTGCGCACCTCCCACTATCCCCCCACGCCCCGGTTCATCGAGTTGTGCGACGAGCTGGGCCTTTACGTCATATGCGAGACGGATATTGAGACCCACGGCTTCATTCGCCGCCTGCCCAACGTGGAATATCACTACGACGTGGAATCCAACGACTGGCCCTGCACCCAGGAGCTCTGGAGACACGAGCATTTGGAGCGCATGGAGAGGATGGTGGAGGTTTTCAAAAATTCACCCTCCGTCATAATGTGGTCCACCGGCAACGAGAGCGGCCACGGCTGTAACCACCTGGCCATGATAAGGCAGACTAAAAAGCGGGACGCCACCCGGCTTTTACACGCCGAGGACGCCTGCCGCAAGGGCGAATTTCACAACACCGACGTCTACTCCCGCATGTATTCCTCCATTGAGGAGATGGAGGAGTTCGCCCTCCGGGACGACATCGACATGCCCGTGTTCCTGTGCGAATACTCCCACGCCATGGGCAACGGGCCCGGGGACGTGTGGGACTACAACGAGCTTTTTGACCGCTACCCCAAGCTCGCCGGCGGGTGCGTCTGGGAGTGGGCCGACCACGTGGTCACCGAAAACGGCGTCCAGCGCTACGGCGGGGACTTCCCCGGGGAGCTCACCCACGACGGCAACTTCTGCTGTGACGGCATGGTGTTCGCAAACCGCTCTCTCAAGGCCGGCTCACTGGAGATAAAGGCCGCCTACCAGCCTATGCGGACCTACCTCCACGGCGATAAGCTCACCGTGCGCAACAGGCTTGATTTCACAAATCTAAACGAGTACACGTTTGACTGGTGTATCGAGGTGGACGGCCAGGTCGTGGCCGGTGATACCGCCGTCCTTGACATCCCGCCCCACCGGGAGATGGACATCGGGTTCGACTATCCCCCCGCCAAGTGCCGCTACGGCGCGGTGCTCAAGTGCGAGCTTACTCGGGACGGCAGGACCGTGGCCCACACCTTCCATGAGCTTGACCGAATAATTGAAAAGCCGGCATCCGCGCCCCTTGCCAAGCTCACGGAGACGGAAGACGAGATAGTGGCCAGCGGCGAGGGCTTTGAGTATGTCTTTTCAAAGCACTACGGCGTATTCACCAGCCTTACGGTGGACGGGGAGGAACAGCTGGCCGGAAGGCCGGAGCTCACCGCCTTCCGGGCCCCCACGGACAACGACAGGAATATCCGCGTCCGTTGGCAGCATTTAGATGAGTGGCGGGGCGAAAATCTGGATAAGTCCTTCATGAAGATTTACGATTGCGGCATCGATAACGGCCTCATCGTCCTTCACGGCTCCCTGGCCGGTATCTCCCGGACCCCCGCCATAAAATATACCGTTCGCCTTGCGGTGGGGGAGGACGGGACCATCCGCCACGAGCTGGAGGGCAACGTCCGCCCGGACGCCATATGGCTTCCCCGCTTCGGCTGGGAGATACCTCTTCCCGGCGGCCACGGCGAATTTGACTACTACGGCCTGGGGCCCTGTGAGAGCTACCGGGATATGTGCCACGCCGGTGCTCCCGGCCTTTACCACAGCACGGCGGAAAAGGAGTACGTGCCCTACGTGCGCCCCCAAGAGCACGGCAACCACACGGGCGCCCGTATGCTCAAAATCGGTAAGCTCCGCTTTACGGCGGACACGGAGCTTGAGTTCAGCGTCTCCCGCTACTCCACCGCGTCGCTTTTGAAAGCCGAGCACACCGACGAGCTTGTCTCCGACGGCCTTACCCACCTTCGCCTTGACTACAAGGTCTCGGGCCTGGGCTCCAACTCCTGCGGGCCGGATTTGGAGGAGCGGTACAGGCTCGGCGAAAAAGCCATCAGCTTTGCCTTCACCGTGAGCCCGGAGAGAAAATAAAGGAGGATACCATATGAAGCGTTCCGAGATAAACCGCGCCCTTCGTGAGATGGAGAACATGTGCCGGGAGCACCGGTTCTGCCTCCCACCCTTCTGCGATTTTACGCCGGAGCAGTGGGAGAACATGGGCCACGAGTACGACGAGATACGCGACTGTATGCTGGGCTGGGACATCACCGACTACGGCAAGGGCGACTTTGACAAATTCGGCTTTTCCCTGATAACCATCCGCAACGGCAACCGGGCCATGGCGGACAAATACCCCAAGGTCTACGCCGAAAAGCTCCTCTACCTCAAGGAGGGCCAGTACGCTCCCAACCACTTCCACTGGTACAAGACCGAGGACATCATCAACCGGGGCGGCGGCAACGTGCTTATTCGCGTCTACAACAGCCTCCCCGACGAGCAAATAGACTATGAAAGCCCCGTCGCCGTCCACACCGACGGCCGGACCTACACCGTCCCTGCCGGGACCCAGGTCCGCCTCACCCCCGGCGAGAGCATCCACATACAACAGCGCCTCTATCACGACTTTACGGTGGAGGAGGGCACGGGCCCGGTGCTCTTGGGCGAGGTCAGCCAGTGCAACGACGACAACACCGATAACCGCTTTGAGCCCCCGGTGGGCCGCTTCCCCGCCATAGAGGAGGATGAGCCCCCGTACAGGCTTTTATGCAACGAATACCCCGAGGCGAAGTGAGGCGCGACATATGAAAAACGCTAAAATAACAATAGCCCCCGACTTCAAGATAAGCACCATCGACCGCCGTATCTACGGCTCCTTCATCGAGCACCTGGGCCGTGCGGTCTACGGCGGCATCTACGACCCCAAAAGCCCCTTCGCCGACGAACAGGGCTTTAGGCGTGACACCTTAAAGCTTGTCCGCGAGCTTGAAGTCCCCGTGGTCCGCTACCCCGGCGGCAACTTCGTCTCCGGCTATAAGTGGGAGGACGGCGTGGGCCCGAGGGAGAAAAGACCCCGCAGGGTCGACCTTGCCTGGAGCGTCATTGAGACTAACGAGGTCGGCCTTAACGAGTTTTCCGACTGGGCCAAAAAGGCCGGTACCGACGTTATGATGGCCGTGAACCTGGGCACCCGTGGAGTTTCCGAGGCAGTGGAGCTTCTGGAGTACTGCAATCTTCCGGGCGGCACGTACTTAAGCGACCTTCGCCGCGGTCACGGGTATGACGCTCCCCATGATTTCAAGCTCTGGTGTCTTGGCAACGAGATGGACGGCCCCTGGCAGACAGGCCACAAGACCGCCCTGGAGTACGGAAGGCTTGCCAACGAGACCGCCAAGGCCATGCGGGACCTGGACCCATCCATCGAGCTTGTGTCATGCGGTAGCTCCGGCCCCTACATGCCAACCTTCGGGGACTGGGAGGCCACGGTCTTAGGCGAGTGCTACGACAACGTGGACTATATATCCATGCACCGCTATTACGGCGATGCCGAGGGAGACAGCGCCTCCTTTCTGGCCAACGCCGCCGATATGGACATGTTCATAACCGACGTCGCCAACATCTGCGACTACGTCAAGGCCCGCAGGCACAGCAAAAAGACGATAAATATCTCCTTTGACGAGTGGAACGTCTGGTACCACTCCAATGAGCAGGACAAAAAGCTCCCCCGCTGGTCCCGGGCCCCCCACCAGCTGGAGGACGTGTACGACTTCCAGGACGCGCTTTTAGTGGGCAGTATGCTGATAACCCTCCTTCGCCACGCCGACCGGGTGAAGATCGCCTGCCTTGCCCAGCTTGTGAACGTCATAGCGCCAATCATGACCTCCGACACCGGCGCATGGCGGCAGACGATATACTACCCCTACCTCTACACCCGCAAATACGGCCGTGGCACAGCCCTTCAGACCATTGTCAGCGCCCCCGTCGTTGAGACGCGCCAGCACGGCGGCGTGCCCTGCCTTGACGCCGTGGCGGTAAATAACGAGGAGACCGGGGAGCTCACGATATTCGCCGTAAATCACGATCTCACCGAGGACCTGAGCCTGAATGCGGACCTTCGCGGTTTTGGGGACCTTGAGCTTGTCGAGCACGTTACCCTCCACGACGAGGACCCCCACGCCGTGAACACCGAGTCCGACCCGGGCAGGATATCGCCGAAAAAGGTCGATTTTTCAACGCTCGACGACGGCTTCCTCACAGCGAATTTAAACCACAAGAGCTGGAACATGCTCCGCTTCAAAAAAATCTAAAGAAAAAAGACACGGACCTCAGAGCGGCACTCATAAAACAGCATAAGATTGTTTTCGGGAAACGGCGTAGCTTTTGGGCTATGCCGTTTCTCCG
>CANQUO010000007.1 GCA_947627085.1 uncultured Oscillospiraceae bacterium | reverse complement strand
CACGGGAGCCCACCGGCGGCGATAACCCGGGCGACAATCCGGGCGACAATCCCGGCGATAACCCGGGCGACAATCCCGGCGATAACCCGGGCGATAACCCGGGCGATAACCCGGGTGACAATCCGGGAGATAATCCAGGAGACAATCCGGGAGATAATCCGTCCGATCCATCAAACCCATCGGACCCATCAAACCCGTCGGACCCATCTGACCCGTCGGACCCATCAGGACCGACAGACCCCACCGGGCCGACGGGACCCACCGAACCTTCCGATCCCTCCGGCGGTGACCCGTCAGGCAGCGGGGGCGACGCTCCGGCGGCGGACGTGGCGGCACTGCTTGGCGCGGTGAAGGACATGGACCAGGCGACGAAGCTGATGGACGCGCTTATCAACTCCTACGCCTACTCCCAGGCGATCACCTCGCTGGAAGCGGCGCGCCCTCTGCGCGTCAAGGTCCTGGAGGACCAGATGGAATTACGCGACAAGGGCCTCGGCACCGACGACGCCGTGAGCCAGCTCCAGGACAGCTTGGATTCCCTGGACCACCAGCTGTACCAGTACAACGTCATGCTGGAGCAGGCGAATATCACCGTGGAGACCCTGACGGGCAAAAGCATAGAGGGACTGGACCTTTCGGACGTACTTCTGGCGGTCAACGTGGGCTCCGTGGACGTGAATCGGCTCTACGCCGACGCCCTTCAATACGCAAAGGACCTGGCGGCTGAACGCTACGAGGTGGACCCCGCGGAGGTCCTTGTTGATGTGAAGGTCAAGCTCCTCGACCTGACCATCGCATATGACAATATCGAGCAGGGCCGTAGCGCCCTTGCCCACAACCAGGAGGCCCTGGACCGCGTCACCGAGAGCTATTCCCGGGGCCAGGCGGAGAAGGCGGACCTCTATACCGCGCAGTGCGCGGTGAACGACACCATCGCCTCGCTTTTTCAGACCATAGCGTCCTATACCAGCACCTTCAACAACCTGAACAACCTGTCCGGCGGCTGGATGGCCCGGGAGTTCAACTGGTATCCGGAGCCCTTTGCGCCGCTAAAGGAAGCCAGCATCGCCAAGGCCAAGGACGAGGCGAAAAAGGCCGCCGAGAAGGCCGCGGAGCTGGCCAAGCAGCAGGAAGAGAAAGAGAAAAAGGAAGAAGAGGGCAGCTCCGGTCAAACGGACCAGAATACCGGAGAGCAGGGTAACAACAGCATCGGATAAGACACCGGCGAGCCACGTATACGCCGCCCAGCGCGGCCCGCGTCAAGGTTTAAGGACGGCAGATCGGAGATCGACATGGCAGATTACACAGCCCTTGTGGAGGCGGGGACGGCGCTGGTGGAGCTACTTCGCGACCGGCTGACGCCGGAGCCCATAGCGAACAGGGAGCTCATCGCCCTGTGCTCGCCCCACGAGAACGAAAATTATCAGCTCACCGTCTGGATGTACCAGGTGGAGGAGGACACCCAGGGCGTGGAGGTGGGCTACTATCAGGTGAGCCGCGACGTCCAGCGCATAAGGCCCACCAGGTACAACCTGCGGTTTTTGGTGACGGCCCACTCCAAGGCGCCGTTACAGCTCAGGGAGGCGGACCAGTACAGGATGATCGGCGCGGCCCTCCAGGTCCTGAGGGACCACCCGGTCCTGGACGCCAAATACCTGACCGGTTCCCTGAAGGACTCGGGCGCTACGGTGAATGTGGTGCTGGAAAAGACCTCCATGGACCAGCTTTTGAAGATATGGAACAACAACTCCAAAAGCTACAAGCTGTCCTTCGTGGTGCTCCTGGGCAACGTGGAGATCGACTCCCACCGTGAGCGCAGGGTCGCCAGGGTCACGGATGTCACCATCGACACCTCACGCATGGGGGAGGACAGGACATGAGTACGATCGCCTTTCACGCAAGCGCCGTGTTCCACGTGCGGGACGGCTATACAGGCGCCTCAATGAAGCCCGGGGGACTGAGATACTTCCTTGACGGACAGCCCTGCTCCCCGGTGACAAAGAACGAGGGGTACCTGGTGCTCCTCAACCTGACGCCCGGGACCCACACCCTGACGATGATCTGCCGGGGCTACCTCGATGAGCAGGTGGAGTTTGTCACGGGCGAGGGCACCCTGGAGCTTGACGTCACGATGAAGCCGGGGCCGGGGTACCCCTTCCGACAGACGGTGACGCGTCTGACGGTGGCCCTCACCGAAAAGGGCGCGCCGGCGCCGAACCACCGGCTGTGGCTGGCCTACGCCGTAGGACCGGAGATAAAGCTGGCCCAGCCTAAGACCGAAGCCGGGGACACCTCGGCGCGGCTCTTCACGAAATATCCGGACTTCGTCTCCGCCCCCGCCGCGTACCTCGTGGATGACGGGGAGGAGAGCGAGATCGCGTTGCTTCGCGCCCTTGAGGGCGAGACCGGCGCCTTCGCCGCCCCCCTTGAAAGGGCCCACGCCCGGGGCAAGCGGCTCATGCCGGCGCAGAGCTATCACACCGGCGCCGACGGGTGCTTTTCAGCTGTTTTCCGCGCCCCCTGCCAGGTCGTCTTATTTGACCCAGTCCAGGGGATACTCGCCGGAGCGGAGCTCACGGACGGCGATAACAGGATGGAAGCAAAAATCAAATGATTTGTTGAGAGAAGGAGACAATATGGCCAATCCCATGGTGATGACCGCCATGTGCAACTGCACCTTCGGCATGACGCCCTGCCCGCTGACGGTATCCAGCAACCAGACGGTGATGATGTCAAAAATGGTCGCGGCGACGATCATGGACAACAAATTCCCCACCTTCGGCATGTGCACCAGCCTTGCCAACCCCACGGTGGCGGCGGCCACAGCGGCGGCACTGGGCGTGCTGACGCCCATGCCCTGCGTGCCGATGACCGTGGCGCCCTGGGTGCCGGGAGCGCCAACGGTGATCGTGAACAAAAAGCCGCTGCTAAACAACAGCAGCAAGCTCATGTGCATGTGGGGCGGAGTAATACAGGCCATGATGACGCCGGCCGTCACCGTCAATACGCCGTGAGGGCCGCGTCATGGAAGAGTATGAGATGAAGGACGTCTCCGCCCGGCACCTGGACCGGGGCTACTCAAGCCAGTGGGAGCTGATGGACGACCTCTTCGCGTGGCTGGATATGCGCCTTTATATGTTTTACCAGCGCCACCAGTGGCTGGGGCCGAAAAACGATATGCGCAATATGCTGGGCCTGGTGGTCACCCGCGAGGAATTTGAGCACAATCTCTTAAAGGCCGCTCAGCTTGGGCTGGACGCCCAACTTGGCGATGGCGAGAGGGCACAGCTCAACGGAGCCTTGGGCGTCATACGCATGCGGCTTTCGCGGACGGACGGTCTTTTTCCCCTTGGCGCGCTGGCGGTCAGATGCGGCCTTGACGAATTTCAGCAGTGCTGTCTTACCCTGGCCTACGCCTCGGTGCTGGACAGGAAATATGAGAAGCTCCTGGCCTATCTTCAGGACGATATCACCCGGAAAGCGCCCACGGTCTCGCTGGCCGCCCAACTGTTCCTGCCGGCGGAGGAGAACATGGAGGGCTGTCTTGCCAGGTTCGCGCGGCGTGACGCCTTCACGGCGCTTTTCGACGCGGACAGCCTGACCTCGGGGGCGCTGGTGCTCCGGCCCTTGGTGCTGGAGTTCCTTGGTACCGGGACGCTGTCCAGAAGTCCCGGAATGCGCCTTTTCGACGGCGGCAAGGACCGGCCCGCGTCGCCGCTTGTCACGGGCCGGGACATCGCCAGGCGCCTTGATACGCTGACGGCGGAGCACGGTAAGCGCGTGGTGTGCGTCACCGGCGGGCCCGGCTCGGGAAAGCACTTCCAGCTGGAGCACCTTTGCTCCAGGAGGGGCTCCAAGTGCGTGTTCGTGGAGCTGGACTGCGACGACCAGCTGACCCGCGCCGCCGACGGCGTGCTGGCCGCGCGGATGACCGGGGCGGACATAGCCTTCGGCCACATGGAAAAGCGGGATCAGGACGGGACGCTCATGCCGCCGGAGCCACAGCTTATAAGGGACATCCTGGACATGGACGTGAGCGCCGAGAATATATTTTTCCTCTCGGAAAACCCGGTCCGGGCCCGGATAGACCGCCTTGTGGTGGAGCTGGAGCTCCCGGAGACCGACGAGGGGGACAGGATACGCCTCTTCCGGGCGTATCTCGGGAAAACGCCCCTGGAGCAAGGCGTCACCGTGGAGGAGCTGGCGGCCAAATTCCGCTTCTCCCCCCGTCAGGTGGAGGCCGCCTGCCGGGAGGCCATCGGCCTTGCGAAGCTGGACGGCCTTACGGAGATATCCGCCGAGGAGATACACCGGTGCTGTGTCCGCCAGGCGGTACATAAGCTGGGGGACTTGGCCCACCGGATAAGGCCCGCCTTCCGCTGGGAGGACGTGGTCATGCCCGAGGAGCAGAAAAAGCTTCTCATGCAGGCCGCCGGACACATAAAATACAGGTACAAGGTCTACACCCAGTGGGGCTTTGACAAGAAGATAGCCTACGGCCGGGGCCTGAGCATACTCTTCGCCGGGGCACCGGGCACCGGCAAGACAATGTGCGCCCAGATCATCGCCTCGGAGCTCAACATGGAGATGTACAAGATAAACATCTCCCAGATCGTGTCCAAGTATATCGGCGAGACGGAGAAGAACCTCCACGCCGTGTTCACCGAGGCGAGAAAGTCGAATTGCGTCCTCTTTTTCGACGAGTGCGACGCCATATTCGGCAAGCGTAGCGAGGTGAAGGACGCCCACGACCGGAACGCCAACGTGGAGGTGGCCTACCTCCTCCAGCAGATAGAGGAGTACGACGGCGTGTGCATAATGGCCACGAACCTTCTGGGAAATATAGACGAGGCGTTCATGCGCCGCATCACCTACGTGGTGCGCTTCCCCTTCCCGGACGCCAAGGCCCGGGAGGAGATATACCGGCGGACCATGCCGGCCTCCGCCCCCAGGGACGGGGACATAGACTGGCGGTTTTTAGCGGAGAAGTTCGAGCTCTCCGGCGGACACATAAAGAATATCGTCCTTTCGGCGGCGTTCATGGCGGCGGGCGCGGGCGAGCCTATCGGCATGGGCCATCTGCTGAAGGCCGCTGTGGGCGAGATGAAGAAAAATGAAATAGTCGTGGTGCGGGAGGAGCTCCGCGAGTACGCGGACCTTCTCGACTGACGAGGATAGGAGGATGGGAGATGAAGAAGGGGAAAGGAAAGGGGCACAGGCTCAGCCTTGGCGCCACGCTGGCCGTCACGGCGGCGTTGATCAGCTTCCTTCTGGCTGTCGCCTTCATTATTGCGGGGGCGATCTGGCACACCGGGAGCGCGGCGCGTGAGCGCGGGACGCTTGGCGACGCGCTCGCCCACGAGTTGGCCCGGACGCTGACCGCCCGTGACCTGGAGGAGGGCGGCACGGCGCTCCGGGAGCGTCTGACGGACATACGCGACGGCTCCGGAGCATATCGCGTCTATATCTGCGCCCCGGACCGGGAGGCCAACACCGTCGTTGCCGACAGCGAGACGGGCTCGGTCGAGGCGGGCTTTGATATCAGCCTTTTTACCGTTGAGGACATCCTGGACGGCAAGGAGGTGGCCCCACGGACATATGGTGGCAACGCGAAGGTCGTATGTCCCGCCCCGATCGCCGATGAGGACACGGTCCTCTACGCGGTGGTGGAGTTTGACATGAGCGGCGCCGTCAGGGCGGCGACCGTCTGGGGCGCCACGGCGTCGGTCGTGGCCGCGGTACTGTCGATCCTCCTGGCGGGGTTATATTGGTTGCTTGTGAAAAAGAGCGTCATCACGCCGATAAAGCGTATTTCCGACGCGGCGGCCGATTACTCCGAGGGCGGCAATCGTCAGGCCTTCGCAAAGCTCCGCTTTGCCGGGAGCGCCGAGCTCACGGGACTTGCCAATTCCTTCCGCATGATGCTGGCGGAGATAGAGGTCAACAACATGGAGCAGCAGGAGCTGGCCGTCCAGGAGCAGAAGAACGCCGGAGATATGGCCCTGGCCAGCGGGCTCAACGCCGCAGCCCGTCCCAAGGAGCTCCCGGCGGGCCGGGACTACCCCTTCCGGCTGGGCGGTATGGTGAACGAGAACGGCCGGGCGCTGACAGGGTGCTTTTACGACTATTTCGTGTCCGAGGGCGATAAGCTGTGCTTCACCCTGGGCGAGACGTCGGGCGAGGGACTGTCCCAGGCGCTGTTCGCCGTCATCGGCGAGACGACGCTTAAAAGCCACCTGCGATCCGGTATGCCGCTGGAGGAGGCCGTCAGCGCGGCAAACCGCCAGCTCTATGAGATGAGTGGCGGCTCCATATATTTAAGCGTCGCCGCCGGTGTGCTGGACGGCACCACCGGGCGGATGAAGATAGTCAACGCGGGCCAGTGCCTGCCACTGCTCATGCGCTTCACCGAGGGCCGCTACGACAGGACCGGCGCCCTTCCCCAGGTGCCGCTGGGCCAGAACGAAAACGTGAGCTACACCGCCCTGGAGCTGGAGCTTCGCCAGGGTGACCGGATATTCCTCCACACCGAGGGCATAGAGGACATCGAAGACCGGACCGGCAGGCCATTCCGGGAGGAGCTGAGGAAGAGCCTCAACGAGCTCAACGCCCGCACCGCCGACCCGGCGGGACAGTTGCGGCTCATAAGCGACGCCGGCGGGGTCTACGCCGGGTACAGCGGGGATATCAGGCCCTACGCGCTGATGTCCGTGGAGTATTGCCGCCGTGATAAGATGGAGGCCCACTGCGTCGTCACCGCCGACTCCGCCGGGGCTTCGGAGTACATATCCTTCTTGCGAAATCAGATGAACGCCAACGAGGTGCCGAAAAAGCCGGCCGCCGAGACATTGGTGGTGGCGGATGAACTCATGTCCCTTTGCCGGGCCAACGCCTCGGGGGAGGGCCGCTTCATGGCCGAGTGCGCTGTCCGGGACGGCCTTGCGGTGCTCCGCATCCGTGGCCGGATGGGCGGCGTGGACCCGCTCGGCGGTCAGGGACCTTTAGCGGGCCAGGCGGATTTTGTGCGCCGGAGCTGTGAGCGGGTGCTTTTTGAACATGGCGAGGACGCGGATACAGTCACCGCCGTGCGGCGTATAGTATGATAGGAGGGTAAAAAATGGATATAAAATACCTTTTGCTGTTGCAGAACCTCCGCGAGAGCATGAACGGCGCGCTGGACGGCTTCTTCGGTTTCATAACGAAGCTGGGGGAGTCCTCCATCGTACTTTTCATGCTGGCACTGGTCTATTGGTGCGTGGAGAAGCGCGAAGGGATACTCCTGATGCTTGGCTTCTTCGGGAACAGGCTGGTGAACGGCTTTGTAAAGATCACCGCCTGCGTCTACCGGCCGTGGATACGGGACGCGCGGATAAAACCCGTGCCCTCGGCCCAGGCCGACGCCACGGGCTACTCCTTCCCAAGCGGCCATTCGGCCAACGCCACAAGCGTCTGGGGCGGCCTCGCCACTGAGAAGAGGCTCCCGAAGGTCATAAGGGCGCTTTTTGTGGTGCTTGTGTTGCTCATAGGCTTTTCCCGCAATTACCTGGGCGTCCACACGCCCCAGGACGTGGTGGTGTCCATAGTTTTGGGCGTGCTGACGCTTTTTGTTGCCTATAAGATCATGGCGATGCTGGATAAGCACCCGGGATGGGACGTCTGGGTGCTGTTGGGCGGCGTGGCGCTGAGTTTACTTTTGGTGCTCTACGCGGCGCTCAAATCCTATCCCATGGACTATGACGAGGCCGGAAAGCTCATCGTGGACCCGGCGAAAATGGCCGCGGACTCCTATAAAAACGCCGGAATGGCCCTGGGCTTTTTCCTTGGCTGGTTTTTGGAGCGCCGGGTCATCAAAATGCCGGACTGCGCCGGCGCTACTACGAGGGTCGTGCGCATGATTCTGGGCGCCGTGGTCTATGGGCTCGTGGAGGACTACGCCGCTCCCTGGCTTGGCTCCGTCGTCGACGGGAACATGGGCAAATTTGTCCAGCAGTTCGCCATGGTGTTCTTCATCCTGGCCCTTATGCCGCTGGTGTTCAAGCTCACGGACCGGCTGACCGCGAAAAAGGACGCGGAAACGAAAAAAGATAAGGAGTAAAGCTTCTTTTTTTGAATAAAAAAATCCATACCCGATTCATTCCTCGGGTATGGATTTTGATTTTTCCAGGATTTTTGAGTGGCTTTTCAGAGGTTTGCCTTTATCTTTTCAATCATCTCGGCGTATTCCTCGTCGGTCAGGAATTTCTCGCCGGGGTTCATGGCAAAGACGCCGCCCCACTCGTAGCCGTCCTTGTATTTCGGCACCAGGTGCATGTGGAGGTGACAGCCGGTATCGCCGTAGGCGCCGTAGTTGAGCTTATCGGGGTGGAAGGCCGCGTGGATGGCCTTCGCGGCCCGGTCCACATCGGCGAAGAAGTCGTCGCGCTCCTCATCGGAGATGTTGACGATCTCGCTCACATGGTCCTTATAGGCCACGATGCACCTGCCGGGGTGGGACTGCTCCTTGAAAAGTATGAGCTGGGAAACGGCGAGGTCGCAGATTTTGATGCCGAAGGCCGCCAGGGGCGCGCCGCCCACGCAGTAGCCGCAGTTTTGATCCTTCATTTTGAGATACTCCCTTCAATTTCAGTTTTTTCCATATTTTCACCCGCTCCGGGGTCATTCGACTTATCGTCCATATCCTCCGGGTCCGTGCCGAGTATGGCCGCCACGGCCTCCTCCAGGGTGGCGTCTGGCCTTACTGATACCTCGGGGCCAAATTTTCCCCGTCTCTCCTCCGGCCCGTCCTGTTCAAAGCCCCGCTCCGGCTCTTCCACCGTGTCCGCCTCCGGGATTTCCACCGGTATCGTCTCCGACCCGGGGCGCGGGGTGAGCTTTCCGAGCCTTGTCACCACAGTTATCTCGTGACCGCAGGACGGACAGTGACAGCTCCCGCGCCTGCCGTGTATAAGCTCTCCGAGCTCCACGGCCCCGCCGCACCAGGGACACCTGAGCCGCCACAGCCCCCAGACGAGGTAGGCGAGGATGGCGGCGCCGGCGACGATGAACCACTGCCAGCGGAACACCCCGGCCACCAGACTGCCGGCAAACAGGAATATGAATATGTACTGCAAAACCACATCCGCTATCCTAATTACCCTCAAGTCCGTTCCTCCTCCCATTTTTCCATGTATAATCTTATTTTAATATCACATCCCCGGCAAGTCAACAAAATTTTCACTTATATTTGTCCCGGCTTTTTGCAAAATTACTATTCCGTTCGGCGGCTTTTTGATTTATACTGGTATAAATATTAAAGGATGGCTCAAATATGGGAAAAAAGCCTGTTATTCGCCTTGCGGTCCCTGAGGACGCCGGCGAGCTTCTTGATATCTATGCTCCTTACGTTCTGAATACCACCGTGACCTTTGAATACGAGGTCCCCACATTGGAGGAGTTTTCCGGGAGAGTGCGCAAAACTCTTGAAAAATACCCGTACCTTGTGGCGGAGCTCGACGGGCGCATCGTGGGCTACGCCTACGCCGGGCCCTTCCGCTCGCGCGTGGCCTACATCTGGTCGGCCGAGGTCAGCGTCTATGTCCGGGACGGCTACCACCGGCTTGGCATCGGGCGGCTTCTCTATACGGAGCTTGAGCGCATACTGCGGCTCCAGAACATCGCCAGTATGCAGGCATGCATCTCCCACCCCAACCGGGAGAGCATAAAGTTCCACTCAAGCCTGGATTTTGAGCGGGTGGCGCGGTTTTCGAAGTGCGCCTTCAAAATGGGCCGCTGGGTGGACGTGGTGTGGATGCAGAAGGTTTTACACGAGACTGACGATCCCCCCGCGCCTTTTATCCCATTTCCCGAGATAAAAATGTAAATTTCCTGAAACGAGCGGCACTAATTGCGTCGCTCGTTTCATTTATATGTACATAAAATTTATCGGAGTTTAGAAATTTTTTAGAATTTAGTATTATACTTTTATTAAAAGGGGTGCGCGGAATGGAAAAGACAGTGCTCATAATAGACGACGAGCGGGACCTTCGGGTCATGCTCAGCCGGTATTTCGAGCTGAACGGCTATCACGTGAGCCTTGCGGAGAGCGGCCTTGAGGGGATGGAGAAGGCGGGTCGTCAGCCGGATATAATACTGCTTGACGTGAATCTTCCGGACATCGACGGCATGGAGGTCTGCCGGAGGATCAGGGACTTCGTCACCTGCCCCATACTTTTCCTCACGGCACGGGTGGAGGACCGGGACAAGCTTTTGGGGTTTGCCTCCGGCGGGGACGACTACATCGTCAAGCCCTTCTCCTTAGACGAGTTGGGCGCCCGGGTGGAGGCCCACCTGCGGCGGGAGGCCCGCCGGGACCAGACGCCCCGGAGGACCATGTTCGACGACAACTTCATAATAGACTACACCAGCCGCGAGGTGAGCTTCAAGGGCGTTGAGATACCCTTAAAGCCCAAGGAGTTTGAGATAATAGAGCTTCTGTCCACCTATCCCGGACAGCTTTTCAGCAAGGAGCGGATATTCGAGAGCATCTGGGACCCGGACAGCAACACGGACGTGGGAGTCATTATGGAGCACATAAGCCGCATACGGGCTAAGCTTCAAAGGGCGGGCTGTAAGCCCTACATTCAGACGGTCTGGGGGAGCGGATACAGATGGGTAAAATAAAAAAATGGTACAGGTCCATACCTCTTTGGCTGGCTTTTTTCCTCTTCGCGCTGGCGGGGCTGGCGGCGTCGGCGTTTTTCGCCAACCGCGTCACGGGGGAAAAATATTTCGAGCTCGTAAGGCTCCGGGAAAACGCCGTGGTGGCGGGGAAGGTCACGGGGCTTCAGACCGGCACCGGCTATTTAAAGGCCGAACCCGACGGAGAAGCCTTCCCCGACCTCGCCTCCGAGCCCACCGACGTCAAAATTTTCAACTCCGACACCGTGACCGTCTCGGAGACCGGCGGCAACTATTATCAGTACTGGACCGATCTCGGCACCGGCCTTCCGCCGGAGGTGAAGGTGGAATACTCCTACACTATGACCGAAGCCAGGCTCGCGCCGTTTCTCATCTACGCCTCGGGGCTTTTGCTGGCGGCGCTCCTATTCTGGTTCACAAAGCTGAGACGGCCCCTTTTGATGCTGGAGGAGGCATCGGAAAAGATCGCGGAAAATGAGCTTGACTTCCCCCTTGATTATGAGGGCCGGGACGAGATAGCGAAGCTCTGCGCCGCCTTTGAGCGCATGCGCAAGGCTCTCGATGAAAATAACGGCCGGATGCTGAGGATGATAGACGAACAGCACAAGCTCAACGACGCCTATACCCACGATCTGCGCACGCCCCTGGCCGTTTTGAAGGGCTACACGGACCTTTTGGAGAGGTACATGCCCACCGGGGAGATATCGCCTGATGAGGCCCTTGACACGGTCCGCACCATGTCGGTCCAGGTGGCGCGGCTTGAGAAATTCGTAAATTCCATGAACACCGCCCAGAGACTTACGGACGTGGAGATATGCCGGGAGCCCGTGGCGGCGCGGGAGCTGACGGAGGCCATGAAGGAGACGGCGGACATCATGTCCGCGGACCGTGGGATCGACGTGGAGGTGACGCCCCTCCCCGGCGGGGACACCCTGAACATAGACCCCGCGGCCGTAAGCCAGGTCTACGAAAATCTTCTCTGCAACGCGTTGAGGTTCGCCCGCTCCCGGGTGACCGCCGGCATCAGCGCGGAGGGGGACGTCCTCACACTCCACGTGACCGACGACGGCCCGGGCTTTACTGAAAAGGAGCTCATAACGGCGGCTAAGCCCTATTACAGCGGCAAAAACGTGGACGGGGAGACCCACTTCGGATTAGGACTTTATATCTGCCGCACGCTCTGCGAAAAGCACGGCGGGAGGCTGACTATCGCCAACTCAGCCTCCGGCGGCGGGGACCTGACGGCGGAATTCGGGATGACATGAGCCGCCTGACCGGCAATATTTGATCGCCGCATTAATAAATTCAATAAAAATACACATATAATTGAGAAAAAATGCAGAATTGGCGTTTATCATTGGTCGCGTGGGCGTAAGCCCGCGCGATCTTCTTTTTTGGAGGAAAATATGAAAGGAAAATTATCAGCCGCCCTTTTGGCGGTGGCCCTCACCCTCTCCCTGGCCGGTTGCGGCGGGGAAACCGGCCTTCCCGCCTCCCAGACAGCCGGCCGGGACTTCCAGAAGAACATGCACCAATCCCTCGCCTCTCAGCTCCGTACCGTCTGCGAGACCGACGGCGGCTTTTACTTCATGGGGGGACGCCATTGGCAGGCCTACTATCTTGACAAGGCCACGAAGCGGGCCATACTCCTGTGCGGAAAGCCCGAGTGCTCCCACGAGGACGACACCTGCGACGCGGAGCTCAGCGCCCAAACGCTGTGGTTTTACGACGGGCGGCTGTATTTTACCAACGCAAACAGCGTTGAGGAGAACGGGGAATATGTGGACTACGGCAACCGGGTGTACAGCGTCGCCCCGGACGGGACGGGCCGGAAGGTGGCCCAATCTCTGGAGTTTGAGCCCAGCGGCGACCAGGCCAACGCCGCCAGCCCCATCCTCCACCGTGGGACGGTGTATTTCTCCTACAACGGCGACCTCTACGCCATGAAGCTCGGCGGGGACATCAAGGACGCGGAGAAGATATGGGGCCAGGAGCTCCCCGAAGTGGAGACCGACCAATACGGCATCCCGGTCCTGGGGGCCCACTACTTAAGCTACGACCTGTGGGCCGACGGGGACAGCCTCTACTTCATGACGGACCTGAAGCTGGCGGACGGGACATACAAGGCGGCCCTTTTTTCCCTGGACACCGAGACCCATGAGGCGACTCAGGTCTGGAAAACGCCGGATACGGAGGAGGTTGGCGACTGGGACACCGCCGGGGTCTCTCCCACCCAGTGGTATGTATTGGACGGCGTACTCTACTTCTACCTCTCCGGCAACGGCCTTTGGCGGACCGACCTCTCAAACGGCGAGACGGAGAAGCTGGCGGACACCGGGGATGCCGCCCCTCACGGCACCGCCATATTCTCGGACGACTACCTGTGCGTGCTGAACGACGGGCTGGACAGCCATGAGATTTTCAGCTACTCCGACTCCACCGGCCACACCGGAGGTGATACACTCTACATCTACGGCCTTGACGGCGAGCTAAAAGCGGAGCTTGACTTAAAGTCCCTCTACGACGAGCTTGACCCCTTGAACCACATTCAGCTGGCCTTCTGCTCCGGGGACGAGGTCTACTTCCTGGCCGACGCCACAAGACAGGGCGGCCTTGGGGAGAGCACCCAGGTGGGCGACGTGATGGGCAGCGCCATGAAGCAGTACCGAAAGTACGTCCTCTACTGCGCCGGCATCGACACCGGCGAGATAACCCAGATCGACGTCTGGGAGTGGTAAGGGGGTGGACACTGTGAGCAAACGACTTATCGCCGCGATTTTATCCCTCCTCCTCACCCCCTCCCTTGACGCCTGCCAAAAGGACGGTGGAAAGGCTGATATCCTCACAGACCAGGCCGGGAGTGAGGATTTTCAGAAAAATCTGCATCAGACAGATGAGATGAGCTTTGTAGAGACAGATATGGGCTGGTATTTCTCATACAGCTCTCTTTATTACATTGAAAAGGAGACAATGACGGTCACCAGAGTCTGTGCAAAACCCGACTGCGATCACACGGATGACAACGTATGTAACTCCCGCATCCACGCAGACTACCTCTTGACCGGGGGCGAGAGGATATATTACGTTGGATATAGTAACAACCCCAAGCAGGTCCAGTCCGTGAAATATGACGCCACGGAACGAGAAACGGTCCAGGAACTGAAATTTCGGGAGACCTCCGCCGCTCAGTCCTCCTATGACCAGGCCATCTACCATCGAGGGTATATCTACTATGTCAGCGATGATATTCTCTATCGCGTGGCACTCGGAGGAGAGAAGGAATCGGCGGAGGAGATTTGGAGCCCGGAGAATGCCGGCTCGGCACAGTCCAACGGCGGACAGATCGATATTGACCCCAATGGGATACATTACACGCTCTGGGCCGACGGGGATTCGCTCTACTTCATGGACAACGTCCAGATTGAGGACGGGACATACAAGGACGTTTTGTTTCAGTGTGATTTGACTGATATGAGCGTCAAGCAGATATGGGCCACTCCCGGTAAGGACCAGGTGGGCGAGTGGGAGGAAACCGGCGTCTCCGTATCTCAGTGGTACATCACGAACGGTTACATATATTTCTACCTCTCCGGCGGGGATATGTGGCGGACGGGGCTTTCAAGCGGCAAGACCGAGAAGCTTGCCGACACCCACGAGCAGACGCAGTACGGCAGCGCCATATTCTCGGACGACTATATGTGCCTCTTGAACGACTACCCCATAGCATTTTACGGGGACCCGACGCCGGTGCCCGGCGGCATGTTCCGCTCCTATGGGGACACTATCTTCGTCTACGGGCTGGACGGGAGTCTCGTCAAAGAAATTTCCCTCAAGAATCTCTATGACGATCCCAATGCAATGGCCGAAATGCACCTGCTATGCTGTGCGGGGAACGACATCTTCTTCCTTACCACCGGCCGGACCCCCACCGGAGGTTCAGGTATGGTCAGCGCCACCACCAAACAGGGCGACGTCAACCTCTGCCACGCCGATATTGAGACCGGCGAAGTAGAAGTGATATATAATCTGAGGAAAGGACAATAACGAAATGAAACCCATAAAAAGACCCCTTGCCGCCTTACTCGCGGCGCTGATGGCCCTCTCTCTCGCCGCCTGCGGCGGGGGAGGGCTGGATATCCCCGCGTCTCAGGGCGGGAGCGGGGATTTCCAGAAGAACATGCACCAGCTGGAAAAGGAGCTCAACGGCATATCCTACATCGCCGAGACGGACACCGGGTTTTACTTTGAGAGGAGTAAGCTTCTTTACTACCTGGACAAGGAGAAGAAACAGGTCACCGTGGTGTGCGCAAAGCCGGACTGCGACCACACGACCGCCGACTGCAACGCCAGGATCGGCCCCAATAACCTTTGGGCCATGGAGGACAAGATATACTTCATAAAAGACGACTACCAGATGGTGAACGGCCGGGACGTAAATAAAGGGCGGCGTGTGTTCTCCGTGAACCTTGACGCCACGGGCCTCAAGCGGGTGCAGGACCTGGAATTTGAGCCCGACGGCGACAGGTCCATAACCCGTAGCGACCCCATTTACCACCGGGGGTATGTGTATTTCATATATAACTACATCCTCTACGCCTCTCCCCTTGGGGCGGACATAAGTAAGGCGGAGATCGTCTACGACCCGGGGATTCCGGTCCAGGGGAACAGCGGCGGGCTTGTGCAGATGACGGGCAACGAGCCGCGCTATACGCTCTGGGGCGACGGGGACCATATGTACTTCATGGTGAACGCGGAGCAGGAAGATGGGACGTACCGGGATACCATGTTCTCCTACGACCCGGAGGAGAACGAGACAGAGAAGATTTGGGTAGTCCCCACCGCCGACGAGGTGGGCCACTGGGGGTATGAGCGATACGGCATGGTGGACCAGTGGTACGTCATGGACGGCACGGTTTACTTCTTTCTCTCCGGCAACGGCATGTGGCGGTATGATTTGGAGAGCGGCAAATATGAGAAGCTGGCGGACACCACGGACAAGACGATGTACGGTAAGGCCGTCTTTTCCGACGACTATATGCTCCTTTTGAATGACGATCCCGAGACGAGCGGCGGCACGTACACCGGCGATAACGCCCTATATGTCTACAAGCTGGATGGTACCTTTGTAAAGGAGCTGTCCCTTCGGGGCATCGCCGACAAGGCGGCGGTCTCGGGGATAAAGCTACTCTTTAACTCCGGCAGCCTCATCGGCTTCGTGGCCGACGCGGGGACCATGTCGGAGGGGGAGAGCGGCGATATGGGCGGCGTGAGCTTTTCATCCATGAGCAAGAACGTCCACGACATGCTGTACCTTCTGGACATGGAGACGGGCGAGCTCACGTTTTTGACGGAATATTACAGCTGAGGTGGAGATATGAAGCTTGAACTTATCGGCCTTACGAAAAAATATGGCAATTTTACCGCCCTTGACCATGTGAATATCACCTTCACCGAGGGTATCTACGGCATCCTGGGGGCCAACGGCGCGGGGAAGTCCACCATGATGAACCTTCTGACCGACAACATCCCCCGGACGGAGGGGCAAATTCTCTTTGACGGGACGGACATTTTGAAGCTGGGACGGGACTTCCGGCGGGTCCTGGGCTACATGCCCCAACAGCAGGGCTACTACGAGCACATGACGGCCCAGACGTTCCTCTATTATATGGCCGATTTGAAAGCCATCCCCAAAAAGCGGGCGAAGGAGGAGATAGATAAGCTCCTGGAGATCACCAACCTCACCGATGTGCGCCACAAGAAGCTGGGCGGCTACTCCGGCGGCATGAAGCAGCGGGTACTCTTGGCCCAGGCCCTTTTGGGGGACCCCAAGGTGGTCATCCTCGACGAGCCCACGGCGGGGCTCGACCCAAAGGAGCGCATACGTATACGCAACTTCATCGCCGACCTCTCCCGGGAGCGGATAATACTGCTCGCCACCCACATCGTCAGCGACATCGAGTCCATATCCGACGAGATACTCATGATGAAGCGCGGGCGCGTGGTGGGCCTGGACAGACCGGACAAGCTCATCGAGCACGTGGCCCAGGAGGTCCGGGAGAGCGTGGTGCCGGGACATTTCAGCCTGGAGGACGTGTACCTCTACTATCTGGGGGAGTGAGCCATGAGAGAACTGGGACGAATATTATCCCGCCGGCGGCTGGCGCTGGGCCTCATGGCGATACTGCTCCTCAACGGCCTGCTCTTCGCCCGGGAACAGAGGGAAAAGGACTACGGGCTCGATCTGGAACTGCCGAGCGCCGGCGGAATCGTGTCCTTCGACGGCTCATTCACGGTGACGCGGGAGCCGGTGGACGCGTGGGCGGCGCGTCAGCGGTATTCCGAGTGGCTCGACCTGGTGCGGGGCATGCCCCTTGCCGACGCCGTGGCGTTTTTAAATGACGAGAAAACGATGATCTCGGAGAGGCTCACCGGGGACAACGAAAACGACAAGCTGGATTTCGTCGCCGTGAACAATATCTTATCTAAGACCGATTACCTCACCGGCTACGGGGATTGGCTTGAAAATATCCAGAAGAACAAGGAAAATCTCCTGACATTCTCCCTTTTCAACGACCCAAACAGCTTTTCGGGCCGGAACATCCTCAAAACAGCCGACGAATTTGAAAAGCTCCGGGGCGTGGAGCTGTCTATCGGCGCGGACGGGGCGGTGGAAGCCTTTATGACCTTCCCCCTCACGGATTACTTCTTGGCGCTCATGCTTCTTCTGATCGGACTTTCCTTTCTGGAGGAGCGCAAGGCGGGACTGTGGAGCGTTGTCCACGCCGCGCCCCGGGGGCGTCTGCGTCTGGCCGCGCGGCGGGCGGCGATATTGCTGGGCGCGTCGGTCGCCGGCGTTATCCTGCTTTACGGCACGGACCTTGTACTGGGCTTTTATATCTACGGCGGCGCTGAGGATTTAGGCCGCGCTGTCCAGTCCGTGGAGACGCTGGGTAAGCTCACGATGCTCACGACGGTGGGCGGGTTCCTCGCGCGCTACTTCCTTTTGCGTATCGCCTCCGCCTTTTTGGTGGGCCTCCTTCTCTGGCTCATGCTGACGGCCATAAACAACGTGAAATACACCATCATCGTGGCGGCGGGAGTGCTGGCCGTGGAGTACAGCCTTTACACCTTTTTGCCGGTGCAGAGCGCCTTCAACATACTCAAATATTTCAACCTGTTTACTTATATCAGCCTCTCGGACATCTACACCAACTACCTGAACATCGACGTCTTCTCCTATCCGCTGGGGATACGGAGCATCTCACAGCTCGCCCTCGTCCCGCTGTGCCTCCTGCTGACGGGGGTGTGCCTCTTCGTCCACTGCCGCAAAAAGCCGGCGGCGGGGCGGGACCTTCTGGGGCGGGTGGCGTATAAGCTAAACGGCGTCACGGACAGGGGACTGCGGCATCTACGCCTTTTCGGGATGGAGCTTCACAAGACCCTGTGGATTCAAAAGGGCGCGGTGATTGCCGCCCTGCTGGTATATGTGGCCTTCGGCCTTTCCTACACGGTGAGCATACCCGTCGCCTCCGCGACCGAGCAGATGGCGAAGCAGTACACCGCGGAGTTTGCCGGACCCATCACCGACGGCGCCTTCGCCCGGATGGACGCGGAGCAGAAGGAGCTTGACGCGGCCGAAACAGCCTACGAGGACGCCCGGGCCGCCTTCGACGCCGGCCTCATCGAGTACCCGGAGCTGGACAGGTATAACCGCGAGGCCGCCTCGGCGCAGATAAAGAGCGAGGGCCTTAAAAAGGTCCGCGCCCGCGCCGAAGAGCTTCGGGACAAGGGCGCGGCTGAGGGCTTCGCCCCCTGGCTCATTGACGAGACGCCCTTCGAGAGCGTCTACGGGGAGCAGGCCGAGTATGCTCAGCGGGAGGCCGCGCTGGTGGCGGTGCTGGCGCTGACGCTGCTCCTCGCCGGGAGCATGGCCTACGAGCGCCAGTCCGGCGTGACGTACCTTCTAAAATCCACGGCCCGTGGCCGGGGCGCGCTGGTGCTCCGCAAGCTCCTGCTGGCGGCGGTCATGACTACCGTCGTCTGGGCGGTGGTCTACGGCCTGGAGGTCTACACCCTGCTCACCAAATTCACCGTCCCGGCCTTCTGCGCCACGGCGAAAAATATTTCCATGCTGTCGGAGTTCCCCTTTAACTGCTCCGTCGCCGGCTGGCTGGCGATGCTGTACGCCTGCCGCTGGCTGGCGCTCTTCTGCGGCGGGGTGATCGTGCTGTTCATTTCAAATTTCGCAAGGCGCCTTGAGGTGGCCTACATCGCCTCCTGCGGCGTGATGCTGCTCCCCTCACTCCTCTACGCCTACGTGGGCATAAGGGTGTTCCGCCCCCTGGCGATACTCCTGCCCGTGGAGGCCATGCCGCTCCTGACAGCCGCGAACGGGGCCCTCTTTGCTGTCCTGCCGTGGGTCGCGGCGCTCATATCATTGGCGGCCCTCGCCGCCCTCCGGCTCTTCGCCCCGAGACGCCGCCCGCCTGCCCCGGGGAAAAGCTCACCGGAGGGGCGCGCGGCGGAGCTATGACCGGAACCGGGAGCTCCGGCGATATCGGCGATAAATATAATAAATGTTGGGGTAGCCACGCCATGCAGGCCGGTTACCCCAACATTTGTTGATATATTCATTATATTTGATTTGTATATTCGCGCGGGGCGGTTCGGTCCGAGCGGGCGGCGGGGCGGGCGAGGAAAACGGAGGCCATGAACTGCTTCCCGTCGGCGTTGAAAACGGCCCTCCCGCCGTAGTGGCGGGCGACCTCGTACACCGTCGCAAGTCCGATGCCGGTGCGGCCCCGGGATTTGCTGGACGGGAACGTCCCGTGGCGCCGCTTGGGCTGGACGGCGCAGGAGTTGCCTATCACCAGCGTGACGTAGCCTTCGGTGTAACAGCTCCTGGCCCGGAGCCAACCGTGCTCCTGCCCCTGAAGCGCCTCCACGGCGTTTTCCAGAAGGTTGCTGATAACGAGGCACAGATCGGGCACCAGCTCGTCGCCGCAGCCGTCAAGGTCCAGCATGAGGTCCGCGCTGACGCCCAGGGCCGAGGCCCGGTCCCGGTAGTACTCCACCAGGGAGCGTATGGCCGACCCGCCGGGGACGTCGGTGGGCGCGGGGGCGGCCATGGCGCCGGCCGTTATGGCGTAGTGGCGCATATCGTGCCGGAGCCGGCGGAGCTCCTCCAAGTCCCCCAGCTTATATTTACTGCTTAGCGTTACGATCTCTCTGAGGCGCGCATTCTCGTTTCGGGCTCTGGCAAGGAGCGCGCAGAGCCTGGCGGTGGTCAGCGCCAGGAGCGCCGCGGCGGCGCTCAGGAGTATGAGACAGGCTTTCATTGGCGGCTCCAGGCTTTTTTGTATGTCCAGTCGATGAAACCGTCCCGCATCTTGGTGAGGCTCCCCGCCCTTATCGGCACCAGGGTCCCGTCGGTCAGGCGAAAGTCGCAGTTTTCCACGGACCGGACGTAATTTAGATTGACAAGGTAGCTTCTGTGGCACCGCATGAAGTCCGGGCTGTCGATGGAGGAGACCAGATCGCTCATGCTCCTTCTCACCACGACGGTGCGGCTTTTCATATGTATGTAGCACTGATGATCGAGAATCTCGATATACAGGATGGAGGACAGGGGATAGTCCATCCACTCCCCCTCGGAGTACACCCGCAGTGAGCGCATCTCCTCGGGCATGTGGCTTATGTACCAGTCCATCGCCCTGTCCACGTCCTCGGAGCGCACGGGCTTGACGATGTAGTCGCTGGCCTCCACCTCGTAGCTCTCAAGACCGTAGTCGGTGCTGGTGGTCACAAAGACGAGCGCGCAGCTTTTGTCGCTCTTTCTGAATTCCCGGGCGGTGTCCAGCCCCGAAAGGCCGGGCATATATATGTCGAGGAAGAGCATATTGAGCTGTCCGGACTCGCCTGTGGAGGCCAGAAGCTCCCTGCCGGAGGAGTAGAGCCGCAGACGGACGTCTATGCCCTTCTGCTGGCAATAGGCCCTTATCATACGCGAAAGGCCCACGCGCTCCTCCTTCAAATCGTCGCATACGGCGATGTTCAAATTCATTTTCACACTCCCTGACTGCTATCAAACTTCCGGCGGCGCGGGCCGTCAAAGGGAGATAACGGTCTGCCAGGTCCCAAGAAGCTCGTGACAGGCTGACTGGACGTCCTCCCGAAGGCGGCGCCCCACCGGGATATCACTGCCGTCGTCAAGCTTCACACCGGCCGAGGTCATTTCGCTCACGTGGTAGAGGTTCACAATAAAGCTCCGCTGGCACCGGAGAAAGACCCCTTCGGGCAGGCGGGCGTCGAAATCCCTCAGCGTCTCGCGGGTCTGGATGCTCTCGCAGTGGGTGTGGAGGAGCGTGCCGTGCTGACTGCTCTCCGCCCACATGAGGTCGTAGAGCGGCACGCTTCGCTTGAACCCGCCGCACAGAACGTCCACCCGCTCCAGCTCGTCGTGCCAGAGCGCTATGGTCTTTTCCAGCACACGCCTTAAATCGCCCAGGCGTATGGGCTTTTTGAGAAAGCCGGCGGGGTGCATGGAGTAGCTCCCGATGGCCTTGCCGGTACCGGAGGCGCACAGCACAAGAATCTGGCCGCTCCGAGTCCCCTCAAGAAAGGCGTCCGGCGGCATCCCGCCGCCGTCCAGGTCCCAAAGCAAGAGCCGTGAATCCGCCGGAGGGTCCTCGCCGGGGGAAAGGGCATGTACCTGTGCCGGTATACGAACCAGCCCGGCCCAACGCCGGACCGCCTCGGTGACGAGCCGGTCCTCCTCGGGAGCAGACATACGGATCGTGAATATCAAGTCCATACCACCCTCCCGAAAGAATATGGGAATATAATACTAATATCTAATTAAAACAAGACATTCGCGACGGTCTTTTTCGCGTCATGCGGCGTCAGCCGCCTTGGAAATACCAATGGGTATTCCCTGCGGCGCCTT
>CANQUO010000006.1 GCA_947627085.1 uncultured Oscillospiraceae bacterium | reverse complement strand
TGAAGCCCCGGACGAAGTCCATGGCGAAGCCGTTGGAGTATAGCTCCTCCGGGTCCTCCGGCGGACGGATGGGCGGATAGTTATCGTAGGCCGCCACGTCAAGGCCGGCAAACTCCTGATGGAAATCCGGCATGTTGGCCGGGAAGCAGGCGTTTGTGGTGACCACGGCGGCGGGGTCGTATTTTTTTATGATGTCCCGCTGGAAATTCACGTAATCCGTGGTCCTTGAGGCCCCGAAGCGCTCAAAATCCAGCATGAAGGCCGGGTTGTGCCAGTCCGGCATACAGTCCGGGGCCAGAAGCGGCTCTATCTCCTCCCAGTCGCTTATCTCCCCGCTCCACACGGCGTTCCCCCAGGCCCGGTTCAGGGCATCCACCGTGCCGTATTTGTCCATGAGCCACTGTCTGAAGGCCCGGCGGCATGCCGGGCAGGTGCAGTGGCTGTTTTCAAGCTCGTTGTCTATCTGCCAGGCATATATCTCCGGCCTGCCCGCGTAGCGTTTTGCCATTTCGTCCACGATTCGCCCCGCGTAGCGCCGGAAAACAGGGCTGACGATGCACCGGTGCCCCCGGATGCCGGTGTCGGTGGGTTTGCCGTCCCGTCCCCACTGGAGGGTCTCCGGGCGGCTCTTATATAGCCACATGGGGGCGCAGTTGGTGGGTGTGCCGAGGATTATTTTTATGCCGTGGCGGGCGAATATCTCTATGGCCTCGTCAAGCCAGCCAAAGTCGAACTGTCCCTCCCGGGGCTCAAGGCGGCTCCAGGCAAACTCGGCAAAGCGCGCCACCCTTATTCCCAGGGCCTCCATGCGGCTTGCGTCCTCCTCCCAGAGCTCGCGAGGCCAGTGCTCCGGGTAATAGGCCATTCCTAAGGTTATCATTTGGAGCTGACCTCCTTATTTCTTAACGATCTCGCACTCGGAGCCGTACTGCTCGATGTGGTAATCACATTTCTTATCACATTCCACCGTTATCCTGTCGCCGCTCCGCGTGACGGTGAAGCGAAGGGCCGTCTCGCCGGTGAGGTCCACGACCTCCCTCGTGACATTGGCGCCGTCGGCTATGCTGTAAAGCCTCAGCGTCAGGCCCTCGGAGTAATCGTAATCCGGCCTTGAGTCCACGGCTCCGACAGGAAGGACCGCGTTCTCCCGGACATAGACGGGCAGGGAGAAGTAGTCATACTTATCCCTCCGCCAGCCGTCTCCCTCCACCGTCTCGCCGGTTAGAAGGTGGGTCCATTTTCCCCGGGGCAGATAGTAGTCCACATTGCCGTCCTCCCGCATGACCGGGGCCACCAAAATGGCGTCGCCCAGCATGTACTGGCGGTCCAGGTCCTCACAGCCCAGGTCGTCAAATTCCAGCACCATCGCCCGCATCATGGGCACGCCGGTGCGGGAGGTATAGGCCGCCTGGGAGTAGAGGTAGGGCATCAGGGTATTTTTGAGCTTGGAAAAATACCGGCACACGTCCACGGCCTCGTCGCCAAAGAGCCACGGCACCCGGTAGGAGGTGGAGCCGTGGAGCCGCGAGTGGGAGCTCAAGAGCCCGAAAGCCAGCCAGCGCTTGTAGAGGTCCGCCGTGGCCGTACCCTCAAAGCCGCCTATATCGTGGCTCCAGAAGCCAAAGCCGGAGAGACAGAGCCCCAGCCCGCCGCGAAGCGACTCGGCCATGGAGACAAAGGTGGAGTTGCAGTCGCCGCCCCAGTGTACCGGGTATTTCTGGCCTCCAACGGTGGCCGATCTTGCGAACAGCACCGCCTCGCCGTGACCCTTTACCTCCTCCACGACCTCAAAAACGGCCTTGTTATAGAGGTAGGTGTAGTAGTTGTGCATCCGCTCCGGATCGCTCCCGTCGTAATATACGACGTCCGTGGGTATGCGCTCGCCAAAGTCGGTCTTGAAGCAGTCCACCCCCTGGGCCATGAGGCCCCGGAGCTTATCCTGGTACCACTTCACCGCCTCGGGATTCGTAAAGTCCACCACCGCCAGGCCCGCCTGCCACAGGTCCCACTGCCATATGTCGCCGTTGGGCTTGCGGAGGAGATACCCCTTCTCCGCCGCCTCGTCAAATACAGCGCTCTTCTGGCCGAGATAGGGGTTTATCCAGACGCAGACCTTGAGGCCGCGCTCGTGTATGCGCTTTAGCATCCCCTCCACGTCGGGGAACATGTCCTTATCCCACTCAAAGCCGCACCACTCGTTTTCACGCATCCAGAAGCAGTCGAAGTGGAACACCCGGAGGGGTATGTCGCGCTCCGCCATACCGTCCACGAAGGACATGACGGTCTTTTCGTCGTAGGAGGTGGTGAAGGAGGAGGTGAGCCACAGTCCGAAGGTCCAGGCCGGCGGCAGGGCCGGGCGACCCGAGAGGGCGGTGTACCTCTCCAGGACCCCCTTTCTGTCCGGGGCGCCGATGACGGTGAAGTCCACGCGCTGACCGGGCACGGAGAACTGCACCTTGGTCACCGCCTCGGAGCAGACCTCAAAGGACACGGGGCCGGGATCGTTGACCAGCACGCCGTAATTGCGGTTGCTTATGTAGAAGGGGACGTTTTTGTAGCTTATCTCGCTGGAGGTACCGCCGTCCTCGTTCCAAATGTCTATTACCTGGCCGTTGCGGACGAAGGGCGTGAAGCGCTCGCCAAGGCCGTATATCTTCTCCCCCACGTCCACCTGGAGCTGACAGCGCATGTACGGCCCCTCGGGGGTCTCGATGTAGCTGAGCATCGAGGAGCCGTAGCGGCTTCCTATATTGGTGAGCTTCTCGTCCTTATAAAACCAGGTGAAAAGGCAGGGGTCCTTCTTCTGTATGACGAGCCGCAGGTCCCCGGAGGTTATCTCCACCTCGTTACCGCTCTCCGAATGGCCCATGGGGACGTTCTCGTCATTGAGCTCAAAGGCCGGCATTTTCCGCCGGTCGCCCTTGAAGTGGACGGAGCGGAGCCTTATCATGTCCGGTCCCGGGGAGGTGACCGAAATCTCCTGCACCGGGCCGTCCATACTGCGCTCGTCCTTGCGGTAGGGGACGGCGAAAATATATATCTCCCGTCCGTCGGCGCTTTGACGGACCTGACGTATCTGCTCGCAGTTGAAGCTCCTGACGCCCGGGCGCATACGCCACTCGCCTAAGTTGAATTTCATATCCGAAATCCTCCAGTAATTCGTTTATATGTTCGGCAAATCGCCGTTTAAATTCGGTTTTGATATGATTTAATAATTTATGGACGGGCCCTCCTGGCTTATGGTCAGCCCGTCGGAGGCCTTGCCGTCCTTCTCTATCTTCCGGAATATGGGCATCACCACCTGGCTTGTGGTGAAGATCATCAAAATCGGAAGGCAAAATAGGCTGATATAGAACAGCACCTCGTTTATCCCCATGAACAGGAGCACCTGGATAACAAGTATCCCGATGAGTCCCAGTGTCCGGGGGAAGAAGCGGATGAATATTTTCCTTGAATTCACAAGGTTCCGGAGCATGGTATTTTCATACCTGGCCTCCAGGGGAAATACGTAAATATAGTGCATGAAAAGCACTATGAGCACAATAATCGCGATTATAAGGAAGGGAAGGGCGTTTTTCTCCAGGTTATTGAATAGCTGTATATCCAGCCACGCGCCGTAGAGCACCACCCCGGCGATGAGGGTCAGGGGCACCCCGTGCTTTAAATTTTTCACATACGCCCGCCAGAACTGGGACACCACGCCGTAGCTCTCCCGGCGCTCGGCCATCTTAAGCGTCACCGTGAAGGCGGCTATGGTGGCGGGGCCGATGGTGACCAGCGGTATACAGCCGACAGCCCACATGATATTTAAAATAAGCAGGTCCACTACCCGCGAGCCGTAGTACAAAAATGGGGAGTCGGGGTTGAATTTCATGGCGGCGTTCCTTTCGAGAAGATCATGGGGAGGGGAAATCCCCTCCCCATAATTATTTCACATTTGAAGCGGGAAAGTCAATAGGCTCACTTGGAGAAGCCCGCGTCTACCTGCATCTGATAGAGCCGGGCGGCCTCGTTCTTTGCCCACTCGATGCACTGGTCGTAGCCGTACTCGTTGCACCTGTCCTTCATCTCGGCCACCAGGGCGTCGAACTCGGCGTCGGTCTTGGCGTACATGGCCTGATAGGTGTACTGCTTGATGGCGGTGCCCACCTGGCTGCGGGTCATCTGCAGCTCCTTGGACATGTCGCTGGCGGTGTAGTTGACGGTGGGAGCAAGGATGTACTTCTGGTCGTCAAGATACTCGTTGATGTTGGTGTAGCCCATGTGGTCGCGCCAATCCTGCTCCATGTCGCAACGGGCATCGGTGGCGTAGCTGGCCCAGGAGGTCTTGTTGAAGGTCTCGCCCTCTATGGAGTCGGGGTTCTCGGCGTACAGGGACCAGGGGTTGAAGTTGAACTGGAAGTGGCCGTCGTTGAAGGTGCCGTCAAGAGTGTAGCTCCTGCCGGTCCAGGGGGAGGTCCACTCCACGCCGCTCAGGTCGTAGGAGGGGTCGTTGGCGACCTTGAGGCCCAGGTCGGTGAAGTAGGTGGTGCCGTCCTCGTTATAGTCCCACATCAGACCCTGGAGGCCGTAGAGGGAGGTCATCATTCCCTCGGGGGTGTAGAGCCAGTCGAGGAAGTGGAGGATGTCCTCGGGGTACTCGGTGCGGCTGCCGATGCAGACGACGTAGGAGCTGCCGGACAGGGACAGGCCGTTGACGAAGTTGGTGGCGGCCTTGGGCTGGATGGTGGTCATGAACTCACCGGCGGCCATATGCTCGGGGGTGTTGAACTGTTCGGAGCCGGCGTAGTTGAAGATGGAGAACAGGGTGCCGCCGGCCTGGACCTTGGCGGTGTACTTCTCCCAGGTGTTGGTTGCGGAGTCGGGGTCCAGAAGGCCGCGCTGATTGAGCTTGTTGGCGAATTTCAGCGCCTGGAGATAGGGGCTGTTGTCGTCAAGGCATCCGTAGAAGTTACCGGTCTCGGGATCATAGAAGCCCATGGCGCCCTTGTCTCCGTCGTAGCCGGTCATACCGGTGGCCAGGCACTTTATGTACATGCTCATGTCGCCGTCCCAGTCAGGCCACAGGCTCAGGGCGTAGGTGGGGTTGCCGTTGTCGTCGGTGGGGTCCAGCTCGTGCATGTCCTCAAGGACCTCGACCAGATCGTCAAGAGTGTTGATCTCAGGATAGCCAAGCTTCTTGTAGAGGTCCCAACGGAGCTCCCAGGTGTAGGAGAAGTCGGCGTGGTCGGAGTCGTCCAGGGCCACCTCGTTGTGGATGCCGTAGAGCTTGCCGTCGCCGGAGACCTCCTTCATGGCGTCAAGCGCCACGGGGAATGTCGACTTGATGTTGGGGGCGTAGTCGTCCAGAAGGCCCTCGTCCTCCCAGTCGAAGAGGAGGCCCTGAGAGACGGCCTTGCGGAAATTCTCGCCGGCGTCGCCGAGGACAACGATGTCGCCAAGGTCGCCGTTCTCCATACGGGTCTCAAGAGCGCCGTCGGTGTTAGGAATGAAGTTGAGCTCGATGCCGAACTTATCCCTCAGCACGATCGCGCCCCAGCCGCCCTGCTTGCCGGAGAAGTTTGCCACCTGGCTGAATACGTTCAGGGTGATGGGCTTGTCGGGGTCGCCGGCAAGGTAGAGGTCCTCGTTGCCGTCGCTCGGGGGCGTGGTGCCGTCGTCGGGCTTGCTCTCGCCGCCAGGCGTACTGCCGTCACTCGGCGTGGTCCCGTCGTTGCCGCCATCGCCGCAGCCAGCCAGGACGCTTACCAGCATCACGAGCGAGAGAAGCAGCGCCAGAAGCTTTCTGGTGTTCTTTTTCATTTTTTTCATCCTTTCAATTTGATTTATTTGGCCCCTGGGGGCCGCTGTCAACCGGGCGATCGTCCGGAAAACATTATAAGCCGCCTGAAAGGGGGACCCTTTCAGGCGCTTTTCCCGAGGGAAAAGCGCGTTTTGCCGTCAGCCCTTGACGGCGCCCAGCATGATGCCCTCTTCAAAGTACTGTTGCATGAAGGGGTAGACGAACATGATGGGGATGATCGTCACCATGGAGATGGTGTACTGTATGACCTTGGTGTTCAGCATTGCCGCGGACACGTTGCCGCCGGACTGCATGACGTTTGCAAGGTTGGAGGAGCTGTTGAGGTACACGTAGAGCCTGTGCTGGAGCGTGTAGAGCGACGGCGTGTTGGCCATCAGGATAAGGGAGTCCTGGAAGCTGTTCCAGTTGCCCACCGCGCCGAATACGGCTATGGTGGCAAGTATGGGCTTTGACAGCGGCAGGATTATCCGCCTGAACACCTGCATGTTGGAGGCCCCGTCTATCCTGGCGCTCTCCTCCAGCTCCCCGGGTATCGACTCGATGTAGGTCTTGACCAGGATTATGTTGTAGGGCGCCACGATGCCGGGGATGATGTAGCCAAGATAGTTGTCCGTAAGGCCCAGGCCCAGCATATTGAGGTACCAGGGCACAAGTCCGGCGTTGAAGTACATGGTGATGACCAGCGCCCTGTACCAGAGCTTCCTGCGCCACATCTCCTTTTTCGTGGTCAGGTACCCCGCGAATGCCGAGGCCAGCACCATCACCGCTGTGCCAAGGATGGTACGGGTCACGGAGATGAACACGGACTGGCCGAAATCGGAGACGTTTTTAAGGGCGATGTAGTTTTGGAAGTGTATCCCCCGTGGCAGGAAGGTGATAACGCCCTTGTTCACAAGATCGTTATCGGAGATGGTGTTGATGAAGAGATAATAGAACGGGAATATGCAAAGGATGGTAAAGAGCACGAAGAAGGTGATGTTCAGGACCATGAACAGCCGGTCCATGGGCGATTTTTTATACTCGATACCCATCGCGGTGTGCCGCGCGTGGACCACCGTTTTTACTTTCTCAGCCATACTCGCACCTCCTTATATGATGCTCTCGCCGCGCAGGGCCTTGGAGACCTGGTTGGCGGAGAATAGCAGGATGACGCTGATCAAGGACTTCGCCATGCCCACCACCGTGGACATCGGTATGAGCCCGTTGCTGATACCTATGTTGTAGACGTACAGGTCCAGCACCTCTATGGCGTCGTGGTTCATGGCGTTCTCAAAGACCAGGTACTGGTCAAGTCCGTTGGAGAGTATGCCCGCGATGCTCATGAGCAAAAGGACGAAGAAGGTGGGCATCAGCTGTGGGATGGTGACGTTCCAAATCTTCCCGAACCTCCCCGCGCCGTCGATGGTAGCGGCCTCATACAGCATGGGGTCGATGCCGGAGATGGAGGATATGTAGATGATGGCGCTCCAGCCCAAGCCCTTCCAGGTGCCCCACAGCCACATCTTTATCCACATGTGGGAGTTGCTCATGAGGTAGTTGGACTTGGCCTCGATGTGGAGGATATTGTTGAGGAAGTTGTTGATAAAGCCGTCGGTGGAGAATATGGCCAGGGCCACGGCGTAGACTATGACCCAGCCTAAGAAGTTGGGCACCGTGGTGAAGGTCTGTACCGTCCGGCGGAAACGCTTGGAGTTTATCTGGGTGAGCAGTATGGCGAATATCATGGGCAGCCAGCTTGTCACGATGCCGATGCCGCTCATGGCCAGGGTGTTCTTTATGACCCTCAAAAGGTCGGCCCTGGTGGCGGCGTTCTGGAAGAGGTACGTGAACCACTTGAAGCCCACGAAGTTCTCCATGCTCAGCTCCTGTCCGGCGGAGTAGTCAAAGAAGGCGTACCGCCAGCCCCACAGCGGCAGGTAGGAGAACACGAAGGCCAGGGCAAGTATGGGGAGGAACAGCAAAAAGAGGTGATATTCCTCCTTCATGCCCATCTTGCTCTCGCTCAGGTCCGACTTCCTGCCGTTTAAATACAAAACGGCAAGGCTTGTGAGGAAAATGATCGCCGTCAGGACGATGAAGAGGTAGAACCCCATGGAGACATTGGGCGGCACCCGGCTGCTGTTTGCCGCAACGATCTTTCTGTGGGCAAGCTCTATGCCCACGAGCCCCGCGGCCATGACGACGGAGCCGGCCAGCGGGAACCTGGCGCCGTAAAAGCGCATCCGGTCATTTCCCACCGACATGCACCCACCGATGGCGGCCAGGATTATACCCACCAGTAATACGGCGCTGGCGGCCATCAGGAGCTTGAAGGTGGAGGCCTCCACCCAGCCGCGGCTCAGAGCCCGCTTCAGGTTGCCCACCAGCGAATCGTAGGATATGCAGGAGGTGAGCAGCGAGGTATAGCGGCTTATCTCCGTGGTGATGCGCCCGGGGTTGAAGCCCGGGTAGAACACGGCGGCGCAGGTGAAAAGGATGACCACCCGGTGCAGGATATAAAATATCCCGCCACGGGGTTTTTCTTCTGTTTTAGTCATTAACATCCCTCCATAAAGTATATTTTTGCGCGAAAACGTTTTCTCTCCGTAGGCAACCCCCCAACCGTACTGTAATACTTAATAATTTATAATTGCCAAATAAGGCTATTATACCGGTATTAGAGCTCCACCCTCACAGTGTGGATTTTCCCGTCCGAAGGCTTTTTGAAGCTCAGCGGCGAGGCCGCGCCGTCCAGGGTACATCTCGATGCCTCCGACGCCCTCACGCACCCGTCCCGGGAGACCACCTCCACCGAAAGCCGGCACTCCCCGGAATTCACGGTGTAACTGAAGCTCTCCCTTCCCGGGAGCATCACCGGCGACAGCGTGACGGTGTCCCGGCTCATATCGAGGCCCAAAAACTCATACACCGCCAGATTGAGCCAGGAGGCCGTGCCGGAGAGCATGGGGCCGATATTCTCGCATGTCTCGGAGTTGTTGTACTGGGTGCAAAAGCGGGGATTGCCCTTCAGCACGAAGGGATTTTTCATGGTCCCGTAGGGCACCGTGCGCTCTATCATGAAGAAGGCAAGCTCCCGGAGCCTTCCGGCCAGCGCCTCGTCCTTCACCCACTTGGCTGCCTTCAATGACGCCACGGTGGCCATCATCGCCGCGTGCTTGAATACGCCCCCGTTCTCCCGGTCCCCCGGGAAGTAGAGGGCCGTGCCGGTGGCCACGCCTAAAAGGTCGTAATTTACCAGCGTGCACAGCTTAAGCCCCGCCTCGGTCCTAAGGTACCTGTCTACCACATCCAGCATGGAGGCTATCTGCTCCTCCGTGGCCACACCCGCCAGGATAGGCCAGCTATATGAGTTGAGGTAAAAGCTACCGTCGATATCGGGGTCCAGGCTCAGCCCGTCGCCCTTTGCGCCAAGATATTTGTAGGGCCGGTCGTCGTTTATGAGGCACCTGGCGAAATACCCGTCCTTCCAGGCGTTGACCCTTATGCTTTCGGCCATCTTATGTGAGAGCTCCCGGACCGTCTCCACGTCCTCACCGGCGCCGATCATCTCTCCCAGCTCCGCCGCCTCGTCGGCGGCGATGACGTAGAGGCAGGCGTTCATCACGCTTTCGGAGAGGGTATTTTCAAATTGGGCGCCCCACTCCTGGCCCTTGTCCTCAAGCTGTTTTCTGTACAGGGCCTCCTTCTCCGGTCCCTGCATGACCACGTGGTCAAGGCGCAGGGTGTCGTTCCAGTCGGCCTTGTCGAGGAGCGGCATACCGTGGACGCCCACGGAAATCTTCCCGCTGTATGTAAGTATGGCCATTATGGTGTCCCACAGCGGCCGCTTTTTGTGGTCGCCCGCCACGGGGTACTCGTGGGTCAGAAACTCCGTGTCGCCGGTGAGCTTCACGTAGCGGTACACCGCCTGCAAAAGCCACAGCTGGTCGTCGGAGCAGTCCCCGGGGTTCTTCCCGCGGACGGTGAAGTCGTGGTAGGCGTAGCCCATCTCAAACACGTTCCTCACCCAGTTTGATATGAGCTCCCGCACCAGCCTCCCCCTGCCCATGGCAACAAGGTAGTACATGGAGGCGAATATGTCCTGTATCTCCCGAAAGCCCGTCTCCCGGTAGGATTTCTGTGTCCAGGCGAAGGCCCGGGAGACGTAGGTCTGATAGAGCACCTGGAAGGGCAGATTGTGCCCGATGTATGTGTCCATCAGCTCATCGCCGGTGTCCGTCCCGATATACGCCGGATAGCGGTCCCAGAAGTCGATAACCCTTTGGAGCGTCTCCGTCAGGGCCCCGGGGTCCGAATATTTTGTCAAAAGCCTGTCAAGCTCCCTGTCAAACTCGGCGGAGACGTCCCCCTCGCCCTCGGTCATGCCCACCAGCTCATCAATGACGGCGGTGGCCCCGTCCTCCACCTTAAAGCTCCTGCCCATGGCGAAGAAGGGCGCCATCTTCCGCTGATAGCGGCTGGGAAGCTTCCCCAAAAGCTCCGGGTGGGCCAGAGTACCGGAGCCGATAAAATCGGATATGCTGGCGCAGAACTCGTCAAAGCCCCGGCCCTCGTGGAGCAAAACGGCGAAACGCTTCTCCCCGGCGCACTCCCTGGGCTTGTGGTGGAGGGTCATGGCGGCGGGGCGGCCGTCCTTATAATATATCTCGCTCTCGGCCACGATATTTGTGTACACCACGTCGTTGGCTATGCCCTCGGCCATGCCGATGCCGAACATGCCCGTCATGACTATCTTAAGCTCCCGGGGGCGGCCCGAGTGGTTCACTATCTCCACCCGCTGGGCCTCCACCGCCGTGGGCATGCCCTCCTCCTGAGGCAGAAGGAAGATGGTGCGGCGTATGGTCAGGCCGCAATTCGTCTCATACGTGATGACCGAGCGGTTCTGCGAATGTACGCAGGTGGCTGAGAAAACGTTTTCGTTCACGTCACAGGAATAGAATATCTGCTTTCCGGCTTCCAAAATATAGAATTGCCTGTTGGCGGGCTCCCCGTTCTCCTCCGGCGCCAGCACATAGCGGGTGGAGAGCACCTGCTTGGGTCCGGCGGCCCGGAAGGACCCACGGCCCAGCCCGTCCAGGGCGCTTTTCGGCGTGGTATAAAGGGGCTCGGGGTAGTCGGACCTGTCGCCCAGGAGAAGGTTCACGGGATAATGCGGCCCGACCGTATATGCCTTAAGGTCCAGCACCAGCTCGCCCTTCTCATTGAGCCGTCCGGGACTTGCCAGGACCCGGCCCACCACGTCGAGGACGGCGGCCTCCACCTTCTCCGGCATGGCCTTTTCCCCCGCCGCCGTCAGGTGACCGGTCTTCCCGTCCTTTAAGGCTATGAGCTGGCTCCCCTCAAACCCCTTAATATACTCCGAGACCGCCTCGGTGTTCATCAAATGCGCGCACACCGGAGCTGAGTACGGAAGGCCGCATACTCCGAGGGCGGCGGTCCTTCCGGCGTCAAAAAATTCGGCGTCCAGCGCGCCGGAGCACTCAGGGAAGGTCCCCCGTATGAGCTCCTCGGCCGTGACGGTCTGGGTACGTGCCTGTTCTGCGGAAAAAAACATTTGCTTGTCCTCCGAAAGGGATTAATAGATAGATACCGAAACTATTTGATTCTCAGGTCCCGGACGGTGCCGCCCGGCTGGACGGAGCCGGAAATGGTGATGTTTTCCGGCACATAGCACTTGGGGTCCTCGATGGCGGAGATCAGCTGTTCCGTGGCGCTGGCGCCGATGCCCCAGCCGTTCTGCTTATAGGTGGCCAGGCTCGGGCGCAGTACCCCGGACATGCGTATCCCGTCAAAGCCGAAACAGCTTATATCCTCCGGGACGGACAGCCCCTGGGACTCAAGCTCCGTCCGGCCGCCCAGGTACGCTATATCGTCCGGGTACATTATGCAGGTGGGCCGGACCTTGCACCGCAGGAGCTTTCTTGTGGCAAGGCCGGAGTCCTCGGGCTCCTGATAGCGGGCCGGGATAACGTATTCGTCCGGCACCTGGAGCCCCAGGTCCCGGCAGGCCCGGTAAAAGCCCGCGAGGCGCTGGCGTGTGACGTCGCCGTCCTCGCCGTGGATAAAGGCTATCCTGGTATGTCCCAAGCCGTACAGGTAGCGGACGATCTCCTCCACGCTGGCCACATTTTCGCCGGTGACGGTGGTCCGCCCCGGGAATACGTCGTCGATTGCCACCACCGGAAGCTCGCTCTCCGCCAGCCTCACGGCCTCGGCGTGGTCGTCCTCGCTGTATCCGGGCTGGACGATTATCACCCCGTCGCACTGGCGGCGCTTGGCGTGCTGGTAATAGCCGTGCTCCCCGGTGAGGTTGCTCAAAAAGGTTATGTCGTACCCCCGCCTCTCGGCTGTGTCCCTTATGGCCTCCAGGATAATCGAGAAATACTCGTGGGCCATGACGTTTTTGAAGAGTATGCCTATGTTCATGCTCCTGTTGGTCTTGAGCGTCTGGGCGGCGGCGTTGGGGAAGTAGCCCATCTCCTGGGCGGTGCGCCGCACCAGCTCCGCCTTCTCCGGCCCGATACCGGGCCGGCCGTTCAGGGCCTTGGACACCGCGGCCACGGAGAGACTGCATTTTTCCGAAATGTCCTTTATGGTCACCATACTTTATGCACTCTCCCCCACTGCAAACCATATGTTAAACGTATTCTCTATGCAAATTATACATCGTCAGCTAAAAAACGTCAATAATTTTTTAATAAATTAGAAATATTTTGTTATTTTTAACAACATTGAAAATTAAATTTGTTTAAAAAGGAAATTTCAAGTGAAAAAAGGTTGCCTTTTTCCCGGTTTTGTGCCTATAATGTAGCTTGTAAAAAGAAAACGTTTAAGGGCGGCTCCCGGCGGCCCAGCGAGAAAAAATAGACATCCTCATCGGGGCGAAAAGGAGAATCACTATGAAAACGGTTCTGAAATCAGCCAATCCATATTTGCCGCTCTGGGAGCATATCCCCGACGGAGAGCCGAGGGTTTTCGAATATAACGGAGAAAAGCGCCTTTACGTTTACGGCTCCCACGACACGGAGCGCACCTCCTACTGCGGACGCGACCATGTCGTGTGGAGCGCCCCGCTTAACGATTTGACGGATTGGACTTATCATGGCGTCTGCTATACCGCGACCAACGGTTCGGTCCTTTTTGCCCCGGACGTGGTCCGGAAGGGCGACACCTTCTATCTCTACGCCGCGGAGGACCGCGGCTCACGGATCATGGTCGCGTCGTCCAAAAGTCCGGCGGGTCCCTTTGAAAATCCACGGCTCACAAAGCTCGGCTTTGATCCCGGGGTCCTGGTCGACGACGATGGCAGAGTGTACGCCTTCTGGGGCTTCTGCGCGGCTTTTTGCGCCGAGCTTGAGGACGATATGTGTACTATCAGAGAGGGCACGCTTCGCGCCAACCCGATAGGCCACGTTCCGGACCCGTGGAACGAAAAGAACAATGAATCCGGGGTGGATATAAATGACGCTTTTTTTGAGGCGTCAAGTCCGCGCAAGATCAATGGCAAATACGTTTATGTGTACTCCAAGCGCTACACCACCCCTGTTCCCGAGCTTGGGGTCTATGAGCCCTGTAACGGGTTCCTTTCGTACAAGTGGTCCGACAGCCCGCTTGAAGGGTATCAGGACGGCGGAGACATCAGCTTCAACGGCGGCGAAATACTTAAGCTCCCGGACGGAACGGGGCGGCAGACTTACCGCTGGGGCAATAATCACGGCGGACTTGTGGAGATAAACGGTCAGTGGTATATATTTTATCACCGTCACACCGGCACCGACGAGTTCTCGCGGCAGGGAATGATCGAGCCCGTGGATGTGGCTGTCGGAAAGACCGGAAAGATATATATTGGCAGCGTCAATTATGAGGGCGGCGAGCCGGTGAGCTCAAGGCCCGTGGAAATGACCTCCTCCGGCGCGAGCACGGACGGCATCGACGCCTATAAGATAATCTCCGCCGGCTACGCCTGCCACACCAGCCCGCTTCACGGCGCCTATATCAAGCCGGTATATGAGCGGACCGACGGCATCTCGTCGCCAATAGTGAACATTAAAGGCGGCACAAGGGTGGGCTTCAGATATCTTCAGTTCGGCGCGTCCTCACCCAAAAGCGTAACCGTTTGGGCCAATGTCAGCGGCCCTATGGCCGTCCGCGTCCGCGTTGACGACTGTCGCGGCAAAATCGCGGCGGAATTGCCCCTTGAGACAGGGAAAACCGAATTCAGCGCGCCGATCGGTTTGGAGCTTCGCGGCAAGCGCGCGGTCTACTTTGAATTTTGCGGAGACCACGCGGCGGAGTTCGACCGGTTTACTTTCGATATGTGACCGCGTGGACGCTGACCCCGGTTCGGCGTGGCTCCGGCAAGAGGGCAGATTATTACGAGTTGGAGAGCGACGCCCACGGCGGCCCCGTGTTTTTCGCGGACACGATCCTCGACATCGTCTCCGACTTCTGTCAGAGCAAATAATATCACAAAAGAGGTGCGCACATGAAATTCGGCCATTTTGACGACGAAAAAAGGGAGTATGTCATCGATACCCCCGAGACGCCCCTGCCATGGATAAACTATCTGGGGAGCGAGGAGTTTTTCGGCCTCATCTCCAACACCATGGGCGGGTACTGCTTTTACCGGGACGCGAAATTACAGCGGGTACTGCGCTACCGCTACAACGACGTGCCCGGGGACACCGGCGGGCGGTTTTACTACATAAAGGAGCGGGGAAAGCCGGCCTGGAACCCCGGTTTTCTCCCCACCCGGACGCCCCTTGACAGCTACAAATGCCGGGTTGGCATGGGGTACAGCGTCTTTGAGGCGTCAAAGGACGGGCTTGAGGCCCGGGTGACCGCCTTCGTGCCCCTTTCGGAAAACTGCGAGATACACGACGTGGTCCTGACCAACACAGCCTCCGAGCCCAAGTCCGTACAGCTTTACGGGTGCGTGGAATTTTGCCTCTGGAACGCGGTGGACGATTCCCAGAATTACCAGCGCAACCTGAATATCGCCGAGTGCGAGGCCGAGCCCGGCGTCATATACCACAAGACCGAGTACCGCGAGCGCCGGGACCACTACGCCTTTTACGGCGTGAACGTGCCCACCTCCGGCTGGGACACGGACAGGAACACCTTTTTGGGCCACATGGGAAGCTGGCATGACCCCGAGCTTGTCCGGGAAGAGCGCAGCGCCCAGTCCCTCCGGGTGGGCTGGTACCCCATCGGCTGCCACCGGATAGATTTAAGACTGGCCCCCGGCGAGAGCGCCCGCGCCGTATTCGTCCTGGGCTACGGCAAGAACCCGAGAGATAAGAAATTCTTATCCCCCGGCGTCATACGCAAGGACACGGCAAAGCGGGTCCTTGCCAAATTCTCCACCGGCGAGGCCGTGGATGAGGCACTTTCCGCCCTTCACGACCACTGGACGGAGCTTCTTTCAAAATTCACCCTTAGATCGAGCGATTCACGCCTTGACCGGATGGTGAATATCTGGCACCAGTACCAGTGCATGGTGACCTTCAACATGAGCCGCTCCGCCTCCTACTACGAGACCGGCACGGGCCGGGGCATGGGCTTTCGGGACTCCTGTCAGGACCTCTTGGGCTTTGTCCACATCGTCCCGGACAGGGCCCGGGAGAGGATAATCGACCTGGCCTCCGTCCAGTTTGAAAACGGCGGGGCCTTCCATCAGTACCAGCCCCTGACAAAGCGCGGAAACAACGACGCCGGCACCGGCTTTAACGACGACCCCCTGTGGCTGGTGGGCGCGGTGTGCGCGTATATCAAGGAGACCGGGGACTTCACCATCCTCGACCACCCCACCCCATTCAACAGCACCCCCGGCACCGAGGCGCCCCTCATTGAGCATCTGCGCCGCTCCGTCCAATATACGCTCAGCAACCTGGGCCCCCACGGCCTGCCGCTCATCGGCCGTGCCGACTGGAACGACTGCCTCAATCTAAACTGCTTCTCCGACGAGCCCGGCGAGAGCTTCCAGACCACCGGCCCCTCCGAGGGCCCCGTGGCGGAGTCTGTTTTCATAGCCGCCATGTTCGTAAAATACGGCGGCGACTTCGCCGCCCTCTGCCGCCGGGTGGGGCTTGCCGATGAGGCGGACAGGCTCCATAAGGCCGTGAAGGCCATGGAAAACGCCGTCCTCACCCACGGCTGGGACGGGGAGTGGTTCCTGCGGGCCTACGACTCATACGGCAACAAGGTGGGAAGTCACGAGTGCGAGGAGGGGCAGATCTACATCGAGCCCCAGGGCTTCTGCGCCCTTGCGGGGATAGGCCGGGACACCGGCCACATGGAAAAGGCCCTTGACTCCACTCGCCGGCTCCTTTTGGGCAAGTACGGCGTGGAGCTCCTGGCCCCCTGCTACACCCGCTATCACCTGGAGCTGGGGGAGATATCCTCCTATCCCCCTGGATTTAAGGAAAACGGCTCCGTATTCTGCCACAACAACCCCTGGGTGGTCATTGGTGAGACTGTTCTTGGCCGGGGAGAGGAGGCCTTTGACGTCTACCGGCGCATTTGCCCCGCGTACCTTGAGGAGGAGAGCGAGATACACGAGACCGAGCCCTACGTCTACTCCCAGACCGTCACGGGCCGCGCCTCCGGGGCTCCGGGCCACGCGAAAAACAGCTGGCTTACCGGCACCGCCTCCTGGACCTTCGTCTCAATAAGTCAGGCGATTCTTGGCATACAGCCGGACTACGAAGGCCTTCGCGTTAGCCCCTGCGTCCCGAAGGCCCTGGACGACTTCACCGTGACCCGCCTTTTCCGGGGCGCCGAGTACACCATCCACGTAAAGCGCACCGGCTCCCGCTCCATGGCCGTGGACGGAAAACCGGTCGAGGGCGACACCCTCCCCCTCCTCCCCTCCGGCTCCCACGCCCGCGTGGAGGTCACGCTTTAATACCTATAAACCGTAAAAAACTCCTCCGATCGTTTGGTCGGAGAAGTTTTTTATGTATCAATAATCAAATTCATTGCCGGCGATTTTTATCTTCGTTGACGGTTTTTCGTCCGTATAGGGCTTTCTGACCTCGATAAGGTTCAGGACATTGTACCCCCGGCTTTTTAAAAAGGCTATGACGCCGTTGTTGTTGGGATGCACATAATTATAGACCGTCTCCTGTCCGTAGCTCGCCGCCAGCTCCTCGGCCTTTTCAAAAAGCGCCGACGCCACGTGCCGTCTCCGGTACTCCCGGCACACAAAAAGCGACTCCGCCCACACGCAGGACTCGTCTATCCGGCAAACTATGTAGCCTATACATTTTTCACCCTCCAGGGCGATAAAACAGGGGTAATTCTTATCGAGATAATAAATAAGCTCCTCTTTCCCGCCCTCGACATCGGGTTCGATATGTATGCCCTTGTAGGACCTCAGCGTCACCCGAAACTCCGCGACCAGCGGCGCCACAATATCCGCCTTATCCCTATCAAGCTTCTCGATAACCATGGTGTTCTCCTTATACTAATATCTAATTAAAATAAGCCATTCGCGGCGGTCTTTTTCGCGTCATGCGGCGTCAGCCGCCTTGGAAATACCAATGGGTATTCCCTGCGGTGCCTTCCTTGCCTGACACGAAAAATCCTCGCCGCTCGGTGTCTCCTTTTAAATAGATATTAGTATCACGTAGATCATATTTTTTCACTTTATTTCTATCCAAATCCCCACGTCCCGCATGACGGAGTTGGGGACGCTCTTATAAAAGCGCTGGGCCTCCTCGTTGGCGGCGGTCAGCGCCACAAGCTCGCTTATGCCCCGGGCCTTTAATCTCCGCCTCAGCTCCTCTCCACGGATTTTATATAATTTTCGTCGATCTCCCATCCCCAGTAGTCCTCCTCCGCCCGCAATCTTCTCTCAAAGTCCAGAACGTCGGGTATCCTGTCCCTCGTGTAGCTTCTTATCTCCAATTCCATACAGTTTTCCTCCCCGAAAGCTCATATCCTCGCAAAATTTCAGGTCAAAATACTCCCTTGTTGTACTTTTTCTGTACCGAAACAAGAAGCGCCGCGCCGATTATCAGCCCCGCGAACAGCACGGCCAGGGAGGCGATAAGAAGCGGGCGTGAGGACCCGAAAAGCGCCATGATCCCACTCAACAGCGGCCCCAGCGCCATAACAAGCAATGCTCTCCCGGCGGCCTTCCCGTAGGACAGCTTATCGGCGACATTTTTCTGATGGTAGTCGTGTATAAGCTCCGTCCTGCCCCTGTATATCGCCACGCCGAACCCGGCCAAAACCGCCGCGCCAAGAAACATTATGATCGCGTAAATCGTCATGATCGGCACCTCCAAAGGTCGTTATTTGTATATTTTCGGCCATTAAAAGTACCTATATTATGCTCTATCCTTCGAGAAAAGTCAATCCGATTATATAAAAGTGCCGCGCCCTTGCGTTTTTTCCGTCTTTGGAGTAAAATAAGCGCAAAGAAAGGGGGACGCGGGATGAAGGAGGATTTTAATAAGAGGTTTGAGGAATTGACATCGTCCCTTGAGAGGAAAAGGCCCCGGTTACTTTTGCACTCCTGTTGCGCCCCATGCACAAGCGCGGTTTTGGAGCGGGTGCACCCCTTTTTTGACGTGACCCTCTACTATTTTAACCCCAACACCCACCCCGCGGAGGAATACGAAAAGCGCGGGGCGGAGCTTCCGAAGCTCCTCCGGGCCGGGGGCTATGAGGATGTGAAAATAATCTGGGGCGAATATGACCCGGAGGTCTTTTTTAACGCGGCAGCCGGACTTGAAAATGAGCCCGAGGGCGGGGCCCGGTGCGAAAAATGCTTCGAGGTGCGCCTGGGCGGCACGGCGAGGAAGGCCGCGGAGCTTAAATTTGACTACTTCGGCACCACCCTGACGGTGAGCCCCCACAAAAACGCCCAGCTCATAAACGAGATCGGCCAAAGGCTCGCCGTCGAGCACGGTATCCGCTGGCTCTGGTCGGATTTTAAGAAAAAGGACGGATATCTTCGGTCCATAAGGCTTTCTCAGGAGTACAGCCTTTACCGCCAGTGCTACTGCGGGTGTGTGTTTTCGACAAATTAATGTGAAAAATAAATTAATTTTTCCCCTCCCCCTTGCGGAACATGTAATATTATGTTAAGATACCTCCGACAGGTTTCCACACCCTGTCCAGGCATGTACGCCATACATGCCTTCTAAAAACAAAAAATGGAGGTAACTTAATAGTGAAAAGCAATTTCCCCGTCCGCAAGCTGGCCCTCGCCGCCGTGGTGGCGGCAATGTACACGGCCTTGAGCTACGTGGCCTACACCCTGAACCTGGCCTTCGCGCCGGTGCAGTTCCGGCTCTCCGAGGCGCTGACGCTCCTGCCGTTTCTTTTCCCGGAGACGGCCTGGGGGCTGTTCGTCGGGTGTATCCTCACAAATCTTCTCAGCCAGTACGGGGCGGTGGACATAGTCTTTGGCTCCCTGGCCACCCTTATCGCGGGGCTGTGGACGGCCAAATGCAAGAATAAGTGGACCGCGGCCATCCCTCCGGTTCTTTGCAACGGGCTCATCGTCAGCGCTGTCATCGCCTACGCCGAGTCCGGCTTCGGGCCGGCCTTCCTGTCGGCCTGGGGCGTCAACATCCTGACCGTGGCGCTTTCCGAGGCGGTCCTTTGCTTCATTCCCGGGGCGCTCCTTATAACCGCCCTGCAAAAAAGCGGCGCGGCGAAAAGGCTGGGCGCCCACGCGTAAAATTTTCTCAGTCAGAGGTGAACGAATTGAAGGTCAAAAAAGCTGTCATTCCCGCCGCCGGTCTTGGCACGCGGATGCTCCCGGCGACAAAGACCATACCCAAGGAGATGCTCCCCCTTGTGGACAAGCCGGTCCTCCAGTATATAATCGAGGAGGCGGTGGACTCCGGCATCGAGGACATCCTCATCGTCACCAACCGCTCAAAGTCCGCCATGGACGACTATTTTGACTACTACCCGGAGCTGGAGCACCGGCTCATGCGCTCCGGCAAGGACGAGATGGCCCACGAGCTCCGGGCCGTGGCGGATATGGCCAACTTCTTCTACGTCCGCCAGCGGGAGACAAAGGGCCTGGGCCACGCCATCGCCAGGGCCAGAAGGTTCATCGGGGACGAGCCCTTCGCGGTACTGCTGGGCGACGACATAATGATGTCCGAAAAGCCTGTGCTCAAACAGCTCATAGACGCGGCGGAGAAATATAACTGCTCCTGCGTGGGCGGCCAGTGGGTCTCCGACGAGATGCTCCCGGCCTACTGCACCACGGACCTGACCCATGTGGAGGGCCGGGTCTACGACGTGCACCACATAGTGGAAAAGCCCCGGCCCGAGGAGGTCATGTCCAATTACGCCATCCTGGGCCGGTACGTGCTCACCCCGGACATATTCGACATTCTGGACGCCCTGCCGCCCGGACGGAACGGGGAGATACAGCTCACCGACGGCTTAGCGGAGCTGTGCCACCGGGAGCGCATGGTGTACGTGGATTTTGACGGCCGCAGATACGACACCGGGCACCTGACCGGATTTTTGGAGGCCACGCTGGACTTCGCCCTCAAGCACGAGGAGACCGGCGACTGGCTGAGAAATTACATCAGGGAGAAGGCAAAGACGCTGTAACCTCAAGTAAATTCATTTTGGAGGGCTCCGGCCCTCCAAAATTTTTGTTTTCCTATTGACAATGTCGATTTACCGCGTTATAATCATATTAACCTATATGGTTAGTAGGTAAAATAAAAAGGAGCCTCCCCATGACCTTCAAGCTTGAGCCCCTCCTGCGGGCAAACTTCAGATTTGGACGAATGTGTACCTCGATACGCGGCTGATAACAAATTTAAATTTTACGAAATGAGGTACATACCATGTCAAACTATAAATTTGAAACTCTCCAGCTCCACGTGGGACAGGAGCAGGCGGACCCCGCCACGGACTCCCGTGCGGTGCCCATATACCAGACCACAAGCTACGTATTCCACAACTGCCAGCACGCCGCGGACCGGTTCGGCCTTGCAGACCCGGGCAACATATATGGCCGGCTCACAAACTCCACCCAGGACGTGCTGGAAAAGCGCGTGGCGGCCCTGGAGGGCGGCGTAGCGGCCTTGGCCGTGGCCTCCGGCGCCGCGGCTATCACATACGCCATAGAGGCGCTGACGCAGAAGGGCGACCACATCGTGGCCCAAAAGACCATCTACGGCGGGAGCTACAACCTGCTGGCCCACACTCTGCCCCTCTACGGCGTGGAGACCACCTTCGTGGACATACACGACCTATACGAGGTCACGGCGGCAATAAAGCCCAACACAAAGGCCATATTCATTGAAACGTTGGGCAATCCAAACTCCGACATCCCCGATATCGACGCTGTTGCCAAGATAGCCCACTCCCACGGTATCCCCCTTGTTATCGACAACACATTCGGCACGCCCTACCTCATCCGGCCCATCGAGCACGGCGCGGACATCGTGGTCCATTCGGCCACCAAATTCCTTGGCGGCCATGGCACCACTCTGGGCGGTATCATCGTGGACAGCGGCAAATTTGACTGGAAAGCCAGCGGCAAATACGCCCCTATCGCGGAGGCAAACCCCAGCTACCACGGCATAAGCTTCGCGGACGCGGTGGGCCCGGCGGCTTTCGTGACCTACATCCGTGCCATACTCCTCCGGGACACCGGCGCGACCATCTCCCCCTTCAACGCCTTCCTGCTTTTGCAGGGCATCGAGACGCTGTCGCTCCGGCTTGAGCGCCACGCCGAGAACACAAAGAAGGTGGTGGAGTACCTGTCGAACCACCCGAAGGTAGCGAAGGTCAACCACCCGAGCCTGCCGGACCACCCCCAGCACGAGCTATATAAGAAGTACTTCCCCAACGGCGGCGGGTCCATATTCACCTTTGAGATAAAGGGCGGCAAGGACGCGGCCTTCCGGTTCATAGACAGCCTTGAAATATTCTCGCTTCTGGCGAACGTTGCGGACGTGAAGAGCCTAGTCATCCACCCGGCCTCCACCACCCACAGCCAGCTTAGCGATACCGAGCTTGCCGACCAGGGCATCACCCCCGGCACCATACGCCTGTCCATCGGCACGGAGCACATCGACGACATTATAGCCGATTTGGAAAAGGGCTTCGCCGCCATATAGCCCGCCTTCCCTTTCCCCTCCCTGTAAAATCCGGGCCTCTCTAAATGGGAGGCCCGGAACAGTTTGTCAAAAAACTCAAATTCAATATTTTTTCCGGCGGCATGTACGTCGGAAAAAATCCCTTTTGTCGCCCAAGTGTACGGCCCTTCGGGCCGTGCGCGCAGGGCGACAGCAGGGAAATTGCGTGTGAATTTCGCAAAATTCACGCGCTGTTTCCCGCACGTTCCCCTTTGTCGGAAAAGGCCAATGGCCTTTTTCGACAGGCTAATCCGGGCCTCCCTAAATGGGAGGCCCGGAAATTTTTCTGTTTTTGCATTATTTTGCCTTTGCCACGAGCTTGAACACATCCGAGGAGCGGCCCATGACCATTATGTGGTCGCCGTCACGAAAGACGTAGCTTGCGCCGGGGGTGGCCAGTATGGACTCGCCCTGCTTTATGGCGATGATGTTCACGTTGTGTTTTTTCCGCACGTCCACCCCCACGATGGTGTTGCCGATCCAGGAGGGCGGCGTGTTTATCTCGTACATGGCCACGTCCTCGGTGAGGGGGATGAAGTCAAAGATGTTGTCGGAGTTATATCTGACCGCCACGCGCTCGGCGATCTCACGCTCGGGGTAGACCACCTCCGAGGCGCCGATCTGCTTTAAAAGCTCCTCCTGGATGTCCTGAGTGGTCTTTGATATTATCCGCCTTGCCCCGTGGCGCTTTAAAAGGGCCGTTATGACCAGGGACGACTGAAAGTCCTCCCCCGTGGTGACAAAGCACAGGTCAAAGTTCTCCACCCCCAGCGAGGCCACCACCGGCTCCCTGGTGCAGTCGCCGATGGAACACTCGGCGAACCTGCCGGCCATAAGCTCCACCTGCTCCGGGTCCTTGTCCACTATCATCACATCGTTGCCCATCTCCTGCATCTTTGACGCCAGGTGACGGCCAAAACGGCCAAGGCCGATAACAAGCACTGATTTCATCGAAATTCCTCCTTATACTAATATCAATTTAAAAGCTTACCCCGAGCAGCGAGGATTTTTTGTGTCAGGCGAGGAAAACGGCGCGGGGAATACTGTATGTATTGCCAAGCCGTTTGACGAGGCATGGCGCAAAAAAAGACCGCCGCGAAGGGAAGATTTTGAGTTGATATTAGTATAATATCTCAGCCCACAAGAATCTTGCCCACCGGGTGGCGCACCGGGGAGGGCGAGCGCTCGCCGGTTATGGCTATGGCCATTGAAAGGCCGCCTATCCTCCCGGCGAACATGAGAAGCGTCAGCATGAGCTTGGCCGCCACGCCCAATGTGGGGGTGATGCCCGTGGACAACCCCACGGTGGCCACGGCGGACACCACCTCAAAGGCGGCGTCCCGCATGGGGACGGCCTCCACGGCGCAAAGGGCCATGGTCGCTATGACGCTGAGGGCGATATATATGAGCAGTATGGCGGTGGCCTGACGGACCGTGTCGTCCTCAATGGTCCGCTTAAAGGCCACGGGCTGGGATTTCTTCACCGAGGCCACGGTGCAGATGAGCACCACCGCCACGGTGGTGGTCTTGACGCCGCCGGCGGTGGAGCCGGGGGAGCCGCCGATGAGCATGAGCACTATGGTAAGTATGGCCCCGGCGTCGGTGAGCTTTGACATGGGGACCGTGGCAAAGCCGGCGGTGCGGGGGGTCACGGCCTGGAACACGGCCATGAGCAGCTTGGCCCCGAAGCTCTCGCCGCCGAAGGCCCCGGTCCACTCAAGGAGCAAAAAGAGGCCCGTGGGCGCCAATATGAGGACGCCCGTCATCACAAGCACAACCTTTGAGTGGAGCTTCATGTTCTTAAAGCGAAAACGGGTGGTGAGAAGGTCGTCCCAGACGATAAAGCCCAGGCCCCCCAAAATTATAAGCGCCGCAACGGTAAGCACCACAAGTGGGTCCGTTGCGAAGGCGGAGAGGCTCGCCCCGCCCCGGTAGTCCCCCAGCACGTCAAAGCCCGCGTTGCAGAAAGCGGATATGGAGTGGAATACGGAGTACCATATCCCCCGCCCCCAGCCGAAAAGGGGGATGAACCGTATGGCCAGCAGGAGCGCCCCCGCCGCCTCGAAGATGAGCGTCCCCCAGAACAGCCGCCGTACCAGCTTCACCA